>WQUQ01000059.1 GCA_009782025.1 Desulfobulbus sp.
CCTCCGGTAAAATGCCGGCCCATGCTGATTCTCGCCCTGGAAACCTCGACCGAACTCGGCTCCTGCGCCCTCTGGCACGACGGAGCCGTGCTGGAGCGCCGCTGCCCGGCCGGGCGAGCGCATTCGGAAACCCTGCTGCCGCTGGTGCGCGCGCTGCTCGATGAGGCCGGCGTCGGGTTCGCCGCGCTCGATGCCATTGCCTTTGGCGCTGGCCCCGGCGCGTTCACCGGTCTGCGCATCGCTTGCGGCGCAGCGCAGGGCCTGGCCGTGGCGACGGATCGGCCGCTGCTGCCGGTGACCAGTCTGGAGGCCATGGCGTACCAGGCTGGCGACGGCGAAGTGCTGGCTCTGCTCGATGCGCGCATGGGTGAAGTCTATGCCGGCCGCTACCGGGTGGCTGCCGGCGATTGCCGTTTGCAGGGCGAAATCGGTGTGCTGTCGCCGGCCGCGTTGCCGCTGCCCGCCACCGGCGGCTGGCGGGCCTGCGGCAACGCGCCGGCGGCTTATCCGCTGCTGCGCGAACGCTTGCAGGCAGCAGGTATCGCGTTGCTGCCCGACATCCTGCCGACGGCGGCGGCGGTGGCAGCGCTGGCCGCGCCGCGGGCGGCGCGCGGCGAGGGCATCGACGCGGCAATGGCTGCGCCGCTGTACATACGTGACAAGGTGGCCAAGACGGTGGCCGAACGCTTGGGCGAAGGCGGGCGGGCGTGAGCGTTCTGGCGCTGGCGGCGGAATCTTTCCCGATGAACGAGCGCGACCTCGACGCGGTGGCAGCGCTGGAAGCCTCGCTGCAAGCCTTTCCGTGGTCGCGCGGCCATTTCGCCGATGCGCTGGCCGCCGGCTACAGCGCCTGGGTGCTGCGCCGGGGTGGCGAGTTGCTGGGTTTTTCGGTGGTCATGCAGGTGATCGACGAGGCGCATCTGCTCAATATCGGCATCGCTATCCCTCATCAAGGCCGCGGCCATGGCGCGCGGCTGTTGCGTCAGGTCATGGAGCGCGCCAGTCTGACCGGCGCGACCCGGCTGTTTCTCGAAGTGCGGCCGTCGAACGAGAGCGCGGTCAAGTTGTACCGTCATTTCGGCTTTCGCCAGATCGGCCAGCGCAAGGATTACTATCCCGCCGTGACTGGCCGCGAGGACGCGCTGGTTTTCGACAAGGAATTGGCATGAGCCTGAGCCGCGAACAGATGCTGACGGAAATGGGCATTACCCCGCTGTGGGTGCTGCGCGACGACAAAGCCGAAATGCCGGCCGCTGTATTGCCCGAGGCGACGCCATCGTCGCCGACCCCTGGCGTTGCCGACGAGTCGCCGACGCCAGCCGCCGCGCCGGAAGCAACGGGCGATTGGCCGGAACTGGCGGCGGCGGTGGCCGCCTGCCGTCTTTGTCCGCTGTGCCAGCAGCGTCAGCAGGCGGTACTCGGCGTCGGCGACCGCCAGCCGGACTGGCTGTTCATCGGCGAGGGGCCGGGGGCCGAGGAAGATGCGCGCGGCGAGCCTTTCGTCGGCCAGGCCGGCAAGCTGCTCGACAACATGCTGGCGGCGCTCGACATCGCGCGTGGCAACCGGGTCTACATCGGCAATGCGGTGAAATGCCGGCCGCCCGGCAACCGCACGCCGGAAGCCGCCGAAATCGCCGCCTGCCGACCCTGGCTGGAACGCCAGATCGCCCTGCTGCAACCGAAAATCATCGTGCTGCTCGGCAAAACGGCGGTGCACAGCGTGCTGCACGAGGACAAATCGCTGGCCTCGCAGCGCGGCAAGCGTTTTGACCATGCCGGGATTCCGGTCGTCGTCACTTACCACCCGGCTTACCTGCTGCGCAACCTGCCGGACAAGGCCAAGGCCTGGGAGGATCTGCTGTTCGCCCGCCGCCTTCTGCGTGCGGCGGGTGGTCAAGCATGAAATTCCTGATTCCCGCCCTGCTCGTGCTTGCCGGCTGCGCCTCCTGGCATTGGGAAAAGCGCGGGGCCTCGGCTGCCGATTACGATCTCGACGAGAAATACTGCAAATTGCAGACCTATTCCGGCACCGAGGGGCTGGTGACCAACGCCAGCGTGCGCCGGATGCACGCCTGCCTGGAGGCCAAGGGCTGGAGCAAGGTGGCGAATTAAGCGGCCACGGCGTTCTTCAGCGCAGACAAACCAGGGCGGCGTTGTGAAATTCCGGGATGCCGATATGGCTGTCGGTGCTGATTTCGCCGAGCGACAGGGCGCCGTGAATCGCAGTGGCGCCGGAATCCGCCTGGAGTTCGCGCAATTCGCTGGCGGCTTCCTCGCCGAAATGCAGGCGCCGGCCGGCGCAGTAAAAAGTCAGCAAGGGCGCGCTGGAAGCGGGGCCGAGTTGCCGCAGCACGGTGCGAATGCAGGCGCTGTTTTCCAGCGCCGGCGCTTTCAACAGGCGCAGCATCGAGTTGGCCGGCACTTCGCCGACGCAGAAAATGGAACCGTCCTCGTTGAAGGCGACGGGAATGCGCACCAGAATTTCCAGCGAGCCAACCAGGCCGAAAGGATAGTGCACGGCGTAGTCGTAGAAATTTCCCGGGGTCAGTTCAATGCCGAAATCGGCGGCGATGACCTGCTGGTAGACCGTCATGGCTGGCCGGCCGTCGATCTTGTCGATCCGGTTGCCGGCCGTGGAACTGGCGCGCATCAAGGATTTGGCGACCGGGTAGCTGTGTTCTACGGCGATCCGCGTTGCGCCATCCAGAATCATGCCGATGACGCCGTTGCCGAGCAGGCGCTGGTTGTCGAACAGGCAGGGCATGGGCTGGAAGGTTTCGCTGCCGGCATTGACGCCGGCGTAGGTGAAATCGTGTTTCAGGCGGTCGAACAGCTTGACCAGGATCGAGGCGATGCTGGGCAGCATGCTGTCGAACACCAGGAATAGCTGCCGGGGGCCGGAACGGCCATCGGCCTGGCACACCCGCGTCACGGCCGAGACGATTTGCTCGGCGGCATCAGCCGGCTGGGCGGCGAGATCGGGGACAAGAAAATGGCCCAGCGAATTTTCGATACTGACCAGCGTGAGGCCGTGGGTTGTGAACCCCTGTTCGGTCAGCAGGGCCGGGAAAATGGCGCCGAGCAGATCGAGTCCGCGCTCGTTGCAGCCGCCTTGCAAATCGCCGACCCGCGCTTGCTCGGCTTCGGGCAGCAGCGCGCAAACCAGTGGCCGTGGATGGCGGGCCGCGAGTTCATCCAGCCATGCCGCAACGGCGGCAGGGTCAAAGGACGGGAAATGGCGAGGAGTCATGATGGCGGGCGGATTCAAGCCTTGATTATTGCCTAATTTCGCGCACATTGCTCGGCGACGCGAAACCGCCGCTGCTGCGGAAGGGGTTGATGTCCAGCCCGCCGCGCCGGGTGTAGCGGGCATGCACGGCCAGCGCCTCGGGACGGCAGCGGCGGCTGATGTCGCAGAAAATGCGCTCGACGCATTGCTCGTGAAACTCGTTGTGCTGGCGGAAGGAGACGATGTAGCGCAGCAGCCCGGCGCGGTCGAGCGGCCGGCCACGGTAGCGGATCACCACGGTGGCCCAGTCCGGCTGGCCGGTGACCAGGCAGTTCGATTTGAGCAGGTGCGAGTACAGGGTTTCCTCGACCACCGGGCCGGCCAGCACGGCGAGCAGGTGCGGCGCGGGTTGGTAGGCATCGCAGGCGATGTCGAGGTCGTCGAGCGACACGCCCTCGGGGTAGCCGATTGGCGCCGTTGGCTGCTGGCCCAGCGGCTGCAATGCGACGGCGACCGGTGCGCCGGCGGCGGCCGACAGATCGGCCCGCAACGCGGCGGCGACGGCGTCGGTATCGGCGAATGCCGTCTGGTTCAGCGAATTGAGATACAGCTTCAGCGATTTCGATTCGATCAGATTCGGGCTGCTGGCCGGCACGCGCAACGTGCCGATGGCGACCACCGGCTTGCCCTTGGGGTTCAGCCAGGAAAGTTCGTAGGCATTCCACAGATCTTCGCCGACGAAAGGCAGCGCCGCGCCGTCGAGGCCCAGGGTCTCGCGCTGCAACTGGCGCGGGATCGGGTAGAGCAGATCGGGCGCGTAGGCGGCGCGGTACTCGGTCGGCTTGCCGAGCGGGGAGAGCCGGCTGGGGTCGGTGCTGGGCGGCATGCTCAATCCAGACGAATGGCCGTGTCGAAATGCCAGGTGCGGCGGATTTCCATCACATCGTATTGGCGGGCCAGGGCCGCCGGGAAGCGCGGGTAGGGCGCGTTGTCCCGCACGATGCGCTGGATCGCCTGGTCGATTTCCGGCGCGCCGCTGGAGACGACGATGGTGACGGCCTCGATGGAACCGTCGCTGCGCACGGCCACCGTCACCATCGGCGCGGTGTGCCGCCGCTCGGCAAGCTGGCGCACCGTGTCGACCGGGGTGTTGAGCTGGATTCTGCGCACCCAGTTTTCGGCATACCAGACGAGTTGAGCGTTGGGGTCGCTGCGCCCCCACAGCCGCGCCCGGCGCGCGGTGCTCAGCGAGAGCGGCAATGACGAGCGGGCGGCGGCCTCACGCTGCTCGGCTTCCGCGTCGAGCTGGCGACCCATGGCGCGCCGCCGTTCCAGCCGCCTCTCCTCTTCCTCTTTGGCTTCCTGAATTTTTGCCGCTTCCTGGCGCTCGGCCTCCTGGCGCTCGGCTTCCTGGCGGGCGGCTTCCCGGCGTTGCGCTGCCGCTTTCTCCGCCGCCAGGCGCTCGGCCTCCCGGCGTTCGGCTTCTTGCCGGGCGGCCTCGGCGCGCGCTGCCTCCCTGCGCTGCTCGGCTTCCGCGTCGAGCTGGCGGCCCATGGCGCGCCGCCGTTCCAGCCGCCTTTCCTCTTCCTCTTTGGCTTCCTGAATTTTTGCCGCTTCCTGGCGTTCAGCTTCCTGCCGCGCCGCCTCGGCGCGCGCCGTTTCCTGTTGGGCCGCTGCCTGGCGCTGCGCCTGCTCGGCGGCCAGGCGTTCGGCGGCCAATCGCTCGGCTTTGGCGCGTTCCGCTTCCTGTTCTGCGGCGGCCTGTTCAGCTTTCCGGCGTTCGCTCTCTTGTTGTGCCGCCTCCCGTCGTTGCGCGGCGAGTTTCTCGGCGGCCAGGCGCTCCGCCGCCAGCCGCGCCGCCTCCGCCTGATCCGCCTGTTGTCGCGCCTTGGCCAGGTCGGCCTGGGTCGTGTCGATGGCTGGCGCTTCCGGCTCGATCTGGCTCGGCGCGGTTTCGGCGACAGCCGGCGCTGGCGGTTCATCAGGTTTCAAGGGCGGCGTATCCGGCCGGGTCGTTGTCTCGGGTAGCGGTTTCGGCGGCGGCGGGGGAACGACAAAAGTCTTGTCGTCGGATTGTTCCAGAGCGATGACCGCCGTGTGCGGCATCGGCGCCGGCGTTGCGCGGACGGGCCGCGCGGCCGGCAAATCCGCCGGCGCGGCAATGCTATCCGTGACGGCTGCGGCTTCCGGCGTGACGGCAGGCTTGGCGGTATGGCGTAAACGGGAGGTAAACGAACCCGGCGGCGCGTTGACCAGTGCGGCGGCCACGGCGCTCGATGCCGGAGCAGGGGAGGGCAGGGGCGTCGGCACGGTTACAACCTGGCGCTCTGGCTGAAGCGTGACGCGCAGATTGGGGGCTTCGACCGATCGTTGTTGCCAGAAAAGCGTGAACTTGGGCAGCCCCTGCCCTTTGCCGCCCGTGAAAGCCAGACTCAATACCAGCATGTGCAGCAGCAGCGAGAGCAGGAAGGCGAAGGATAGCCGCTCGCGTTCGGTCAGCATCGGCTCAGTTCCGGCAGGTGTGGAGTGGCGACTGGCTGGCCATGGCGCGAAACTTCGGCCTGCGGCCTCGTTTTCCTGCCAGGGTCATGTGGTAATGACGGGGGGTTCAGTCTGGTTTGAGCCTCCGCCCCCGTCAGTGCCGTCAAATCTATTTCCGGCTTTCCTGTTCTTCCGGGTCGGTGAATGGCAGGTTGGCGGCTTCGTCGAACTCCTTGCGTCGCTTGCTGCTGTAGGCCCACCAGACGATGGCCAGGAAGCAGACGAGGCCGGCGACGGTAATCAGGGAACGCATCTCGTTGATGTCCATGTGATTTTCTTTCTGTCAGGGGTGGCTGCCGGCCTTGGGCGCCGGCACGGGAACGATTTTGCCATTGGCGATGGCGCGGGCCATATTGTAGACCATCATCCTACGGTTCGGCTTGCCTGGTGAAGAAAACCAGCGTCCACAGACCCAGTCTGAACTTCTGCAAATCGAGCGAGTTTCCATGCGCATCAGTTATCCTTCGCCTTTGATCGCCTTTCGTTAAAACGACATGAACAGAATTCTTCCCGTTGTTCTTTCTGGCGGCTCCGGTACGCGCCTGTGGCCATTGTCGCGGGAGAAATATCCCAAGCAGTTGCTGCCGCTGGTCGGCAGCCAGTCGATGCTGCAAGCCACGGTGGCGCGTCTCGATGGGCTGGAGGGGCTGGCCGAGCCGCTGCTGGTGTGCAACGAGGAGCATCGTTTCGTCGCCGCCGAGCAGATGCGTCTGCTCGGCAAGCAGGGGCGGGTGCTGCTCGAACCGGTCGGGCGCAATACCGCGCCGGCGCTGACGCTGGCGGCGTTATGGGCGGGCCGGCAGGAGGGCGACCCGGTGCTGGTGGTGATGCCGGCCGACCATGTGATTGTCGACGAAGCGCTGTTCCGCTCGGCGGTGGCGCGCGCCGTGGCGCTGGCCGAGGCGGGCCGGGCGGTGACCTTCGGCATCACGCCGGATTGCCCGGAGACGGGCTACGGCTATATCCAGCAGGGTGCGGCCCTGGCCGACGGCGGCGCTTTTGCCCTGGCCCGCTTCGTCGAGAAGCCGGATCGCCAGACGGCAGAGGCGTATCTGGATGCCGGCGATTTTCTGTGGAACAGCGGCATCTTCGTCATGCGCGCCTCGATCTGGCTGGCGGCGCTTGAATTGTGCCGGCCGGATATTCTCGCCGCCTGCCGGGCGTCGCTTGAGGGCGGCAGCGAGGATGGCGATTTCGTCCGCGTCGATGCCGCCGCTTTTACCCGGTGTCCCGCCGATTCGATCGACTACGCGGTGATGGAGCGGCTGACCGGCGGTGTCGCCGGTTTGCCGCAAAGCGCGGTGATTCCGCTGGCGGCGGGCTGGTCCGACGTTGGCGCCTGGGATGCCTTGTGGAAAGTG
>WQUQ01000060.1 GCA_009782025.1 Desulfobulbus sp.
GCCGAAGACGGGCTGCAATTTCTCGACGACAGCGTGGTTGGCCGTTCGCTACGGCCAGCCCGCGACGCTGCCGGCCAACTGCGTTGGCGCCGGGTTTACAGCTTTGAATTCAGCGATACCGGCGACAACCGCCGCAGCGGCAGCGTCACGCTGCTCGGCGACGAGGTCGAATTCCTGCATCTGCACCCGCAACTCCATGTTGTGCCCAGGACGCCGGAACACCCCTGGCATTGAGTTATTTCAGGCCGCCGCCATGGCTGCCGGCGAGGCATTGACCACGCGCAGCAATTTTTCCCGCAGCCAGCGGTTGGCCTGATCGAGATCGGCGCTGCGGTGCCAGTATAGATGCAGCGCCAGCGGCGGCAGGGCGAAGGGCAGTTCGAGAATTTTTGCCGGGTAGCCCTGGGCCAGGCGCAGCGGCGCTGACAGGGCGAGGTCGGTTTCCTGCACGATGCGCGGCGCGACGAGGTAGTGCTGCACCCGCATCTTGATGTTGCGGCGCTGGCCGAGTTTGTTGAGCGCCGCATCGACGTGGCCCATGCCCTGACGCCGGCTGGAAACGTGGATATGGCCGAGGGAGAGATAGCTGTCGAGCGTCAGGGGACGGCCGGCCAGCGGGTGATCGGCGCGCAGCAGGCAGACGTAGGCTTCTTCCAGCATCGGCAGCAGGCGTAACTGAGGGTCGTTGAGCAGGGGCGCATCGACGGCCAGGTCAAGCAGGCCGGAGGCCAGTTGTCGCGAGACATCCTGGCGGCTGGTGTAGTAGCTCTCGATGCGGATGCCAGGCGCCTCACGCTCCAGAATCTTGCCGAGGGCGGGCAGGATCAGCGTTTCGGCCAGGTCGCTCATGCTGACGCGAAAGGTTTTTTCCGCCGTCGCCGGAGCGAAACGATTGCCTTCCTGAATGCTGCTGTTGAGCAGTTGCAGGGCTTCCGCCACGCGGCCGAACATGTTTTCGGCGACCGGGGTCGGCACCATGCCGCCGGGCGTGCTGACGAACAGCGGGTCGTTGAAGGCGGCGCGCATGCGGGCCAGGGCGTTGCTGACGGCCGGCTGGGTGATGCACAGAATCTCGGCGGCGCGCGTCAGGTTGCGCTTGGCGTAGATGGCTTCAAAAACGATGAACAGATTGAGGTCGACGCGATTGAGCGGAGCCGGCATGGCGGGTTTTCGATCATTTCGGATGTGAATGATGGTGCATTTAAATAATAAATTTTGTCAATTCATTAGGGCGATCTAGTCTTGAATCATCGAAAACGGACAGGAGAAACGATCATGGATTTTGGCTACACCCCGAAAGTTGAAGAACTGCGTCGCCGCGTCTCGGCGTTCATGGATGACTATATCGTCCCGCGCATTCGCCAGCACAACGAGGAGATTGCGGCCGGGCATTTTCCCGTCTCCTTCATGGAAGATCTCAAGGCCCTGGCCAAGTCGGAAGGACTGTGGAACCTGTTTCTGCCCCACCTGCGCGACGACGAACCGGGCACCCGCCTGACCAATCTCGAATACGCGCCGCTTGCCGAAATCATGGGGCGGGTGATGTGGTCCGCCGAGGCTTTCAATTGCAGCGCGCCGGATACCGGCAACATGGAACTGCTCAATATGTTCGCCAGCGACGAGCAGCGCGAACGCTGGCTCAAGCCCCTGCTCAACGGTGAAATCCGCTCATCCTTCGCCATGACGGAACCCGACGTTGCTTCGTCGGACGCCACCAACATCACCACCCTGATCCGTCGCGATGGCGGCGACTACGTCATCAACGGGCGCAAATGGTTCATCACCAACGCCGCGCACCCGAACTGCAAGTTCTTCATCCTGATGGGCAAGACCAACCCGGATGCCGAAACCCACAAGCAACAGAGCATGATCCTCATCCCGCGCGATACGCCGGGCGTCGACATCGTGCGCAATATCAACATCATGAATCACCATTCGCCGGAAGGACATTGCGAGATCGTCTTTCGCAATGTCCGCGTGCCGGCCTCCAACCTGCTCGGCGAAGAGGGCAGCGGCTTTGCCCTGGCGCAGGCGCGCCTCGGCCCCGGTCGCATCCACCACTGCATGCGCTCCATCGGCGCGGCGGAACTGGCGCTGGAACTGATGATCGAGCGTTCCCAGGAGCGCAAGACCTTCGGCAAATACCTGCACATGCACGGGAAGATCTCGGAATGGATCGCCCGCTCGCGGATCGAAATCGACCAGGCCCGGCTGCTGGTGCTCAAGACCGCCTGGATGATCGACAAAGTCGGGGCCAAGGCGGCGCGTCAGGAAATTTCCATGATCAAAGCCCTGGTGCCGGGCGTCCATACCGCCGTCTGCGACCGCGCCATGCAGACCTTCGGCGCCATGGGCATCAGCCCGGATACGCCGCTGGCCGATCATTGGACCTGGGGACGCGCCCTGCGCTACGCCGATGGCCCGGACGAGGTGCATCTGCGCTCCATCGCCGGCATGGAACTGAAGAAAAAACAAGGCAGCCTCGGGGCCAGCGCCGTCTATCTGACGCCGCCCAATCGCATCTGAAAACGGGTTTCTCCTCCCCCACTGACCGCAACCCGACCTGTATCGGTAATATATTGCGGCAGGGGTTACCGCCGGGGCTTTGCCCCGGTTTTTTTTGAGTCGGCGGAGCAGGGCGCATTGACCGCCCGGCATCCGCCACACGAGAAACGAGTGATTTATGGCTGAACTGTACCTGGTAAGGCATGGACAGGCGTCTTTCGGCAGCGACAACTATGATCGCCTGTCGCCGCTGGGCATGCGCCAGAGCATCCGCCTGGGCGAATACTTCGCCGCCCAGTCCTTCACCTTTGAGCGGGTCGTCACCGGCGGCCTGCAACGCCACCATCGGACGGCTGACGGCATCCTGGAGGGCATGCGGGCGAATATCGCCCGTGAAGAAGACCCGGATCTCAACGAATACGACTTCCACGCCCTCTACCGCCTCGCCGCCGAACAATACCCGGCCCTGGCGGTCGAGCGGGAAGGCGGTTTTACCCCCTTCTATCGTGGTCTCAAGCGCGTGCTCCGGTTGTGGTCGGAAGACGCCATCGCGGGGCCGATCCCCGAGCGCTGGGACGAATTCCAGGCCCGCATCACCCGCGCCCGCCGGCGCATTCAGCAATCCGGCTGGCGGCGGGCGCTGGTGGTCAGTTCCGGCGGGGTGATTGCGGCGATGACCCAGCAGGCGCTGGATGCGCCGCCGCAATCGGCCATCGACCTCAATCTGCAAATCTACAACAGCAGCCTCAGCCGTTATTTTTTCAACGCCCAGACCTTCGCGCTCGGCAGCTTCAACAGCACCCCCCACCTGCGGCCTGTCGAGGATGCCGAATTGCTGACCTATGGCTGAGTTGACGGGTCGAGTTAATCGGCGGCGTGGCGCGGTCAATCAGACCGCGCGGCCGAGTATGGTCAGCCGTCCGGCTTCGTCGATGCGGCCGAGGTCGCTGCTGTACAGCCAGCCGTCCGCTTCGATGCCGCCGCCGCCGAGGTAGCCGGTCATCAGTTGCTGGCCGCGCAGGCGGATGCGGCCGTCATCGCCGATCGAGATGCCGACTCCCGCCAGCGGCCGGCCAACCAGACCTTCGTGCCAGGGGCTGTCGGCCGGGTCGTGGGCGGCGACCAGGGCGCTGCTTTCGCTCAGGCCGTAACTCGGCCACAGCGTCCAGCCGGTGGCGGCGGCCCGCTCGTAAAGCGCCCGCGACAGGATGCCGCCGCCGATCAAGGCGACGCGCAGACTGGCCGGCGACGCGACGCCGCGGTCGAGGAGGGCGGCCAGCATCGCCGGGGTCAGCGAAATGTGCGTGACCGGATGCCGTTGCAGGTCGTCGCCGACGGCCTTGGCCTGAAATCCGTCATGCAGCAGCATCGCCGCATCGGCGCGGGCGCAGCGCCAGAGAATCGATTGACCATCGATATGGAACAGCGGCAGGCAGTTCAACCACAGGTCGCCCGCGCCCAGGCCGAGGCGGGCGTTGGCCGCTGCCGCGGCGGCATTGAGTTGGGCGGTGCCGAGGGGCACGGTCCGGGGCCGTCCTTCACTGTCGCTGGACGAGACGATCAGCGCGATACCGGGCAGTTCCGGGAGGTTTGCCATCGCCTGGCGCTCTGGCGCCAGCGGCCAGAATGGGCGGCCGACCAGGCTGCAAGCCCAGGTCAGGCGGGCCAGGGCCAGGCTGTTGCCGCCGCATGCCAGCGGTCGCCAGTTGTTCTCCAGGCTGTCGGCGGATTGGCGGCAGTCGCTCAGCCATTCGGCATAAGTCCACTGCTGGTCGCTGACATGCAGGAACAGCGCCGCCGGCCGGCGACCGACGGTCTGCTGGAGATGATGGGCGAGTGAACGATGATCGGCCATGGCGTGCGGTTGTCTCGGTAGGTCAAGCGTCGGGGTCGGGCGGTGACTGTGTCTTGCGTGGATTGTTGCGCATTATCCAAGAAACCTTCATTGAACCAAGACATGATTTGCTGTCGGGAGTATCATAAATGAATAGCCTGTATAAGAATTGAAGCGAGAGTTTTTCCGTAATGTCTCAACTCGAATTAATCAAGGCCATTCGCAGCGGCCGCCTCAAAGCCGTGCGCGCCGCGCTCGATGCCGGCGCGCCGGTCGAACTGGACGATGGTCATGGCGATCCCGGCCTGCCGATGGGGATCGCCTGCTTCATGGGTTTCGTCGATATCGTGCGCGAACTGGCGGCGCATGGGGCCAGGGTCAATCTGCCCGACAACAGCCTGCCGACTTCGCCGTTGAGCATGGCCGTGCGCGGCCAGCGGACGGAAGTGGTGCGGGCGTTGATTGAACTCGGCGCCAAGGTGCCGGCCGGCATGGTCACCGGCTTGAGCGCGCAGGAACTCCTGGTCGCCGAATGGGAGGCGGCGCGCCGCGCCGGCAACCCGGAGTCAGACAGCGCCTTGCTCCAGGCGGTCGAGGAGATCGACGTGATCCGTTGCAGCGGCACCGACACCCAGGTGCTCGAAGCGGACATGTTGCGCGCGGCGAAGCTGCAATCCCGCAAGTAACGCCGGGTCATTCCATCAAGGCCACCGACTTGACCTGAACCCGCACCGGTTTGCCAACGGCGAGGCCGAGTTGGGCGGCGGAGCGGCGAGTCAGGCGGGCGATCAGCCGGCTGGCGCCGATCTGGACGCGAACCAGCAAGAGGCCCGGATGTTCCTCGTCGCCGAGGCTATCGACGATGCCGTCGAGACTGTTCTGGATGCTGCTCGGCCCCGGCTCGGCGACGGCCAGGCTGACGTCGCGGGCTAGCACCCGGATGCGCACGCGACGCCCGGCGGGCAGGCCGCGATCCGGCGTCCACAAGCTGCCGCCGGCAAAATCGACGCGCGCCAGATGCCATTCGCCGTCGCTGGCGCCGACCGTTGCTTCCAGCACCACGCCGGCATCTTCGCCGAGGCGGATGGGCAGGTCGAGGCGAGCCAGGATTTCGCCCAGCGGGCCGCTGGCGACGGCGCGGCCGCCGTCGAGGACGACGAGATGGTCGGCCAGCCGCGCCACCTCGTCCGGCGCATGGCTGACGTAGATGAGCGGAATCTCCAGTTCGTCGCGCAGGCGTTCGAGATAGGGCAGGATTTCCTGCTTCCTTTGCAGGTCGAGCGCCGCCAGCGGCTCATCCATCAGCAGCAGGCGCGGGCCGACGGCCAGGGCGCGGGCGATGCCGACGCGCTGGCGTTCGCCGCCGGAGAGGGTGGCCGGCTGGCGCGCCAGCAGGGGGCCGATGCCGAGCAGTTCGACGGCCTGCTCCAGCCCTTGCGGCCGGGCGTCGGGGCTGCGCCGCAAGCCGTAGCGCAGGTTGCCGAGCACCGACAGATGCGGAAAAAGGCTGGCTTCCTGAAACACGTAGCCGAGCGGCCGGCGGTACGTTGGCAGCCAGGTTTTTTCGTCTTGCCAGATCTCGCCCTTGAACAACACACGGCCGCCGGGCGGCCGTTCCAGCCCGGCGATGCAGCGCAGCAGCGTGGTCTTGCCCGAGCCGGAGGGGCCGAACAAGGCGGTGACGCCGCGCCCCGGCAGGCGCAGATCGACATCGAGGGCGAAGCCGGGCCAGGCTATCCGGCAGGCGGCGACGATGTCCTGCATCTCAGACGCCCTTGCGCAAGCCCCGCCGCCACAGGTACATCGCCAGCAGCACGAGGAAGGAGAAGGCCAGCATGACGGCCGCCAGGCGGTGAGCGTTGGCGTATTCCGCCGCCTCGACGTAATCGTAAATCTGCACCGAGGCGACCCGGCTGACGCCGGGAATGTTGCCGCCGATCATCAGCACCACGCCGAATTCGCCGACGGTATGGGCAAAACTGAGAATGCCGGCGGTGACGAAACCGGGCAGAGCCAGCGGCGCGGCGACCGAGAAGAAGGCGTCGAGCGGCGCAGCGCGCAGCGTCGCGGCGACTTCCAGCGGCCGTTCGCCGATGGCCTCGAAGGCATCCTGCAACGGTTGCACCATGAACGGCAGCGAGTAAATCACCGAGGCGACGACCAGACCCCAGAAGGTGAACGGCAGCGTACCCAGACCCAGCGCCTGGGTCAGGCGGCCGCCCGGCCCGTGCGGGCCGAGGGCGACCAGCAGATAGAAGCCGATCACCGTCGGCGGCAACACCAGCGGCAAGGCCACCACGGCGCGAATCGGCTGCTTCCACCAGGCGCGGCTTTTCGCCAGCCACCAGGCCAGCGGCGTGCCGAGCAGAAACAGGATCAGGGTCGTCGTCGCGGCCAGGCGGACGGTCAGCCACAGGGCTTGCAGGTCGGCGTCGGTCAGCATCGGTCAGGGCGGCGCATAGCCGAAGGCGGTAATGATGGCGCGGGCTTGCGGCGTTTTCAGGTAATCGATAAAAGCGTCGGCCGCCGCGTTGCCCTTGCCCTTGACCAGCAGCGCCGCATCCTGCCGGATCGGTTGATGCAGATCGCCGGGCACGATCCAGGCCGAACCGCCGGTCAGCCTGCCCTCCTTGAACACCTGCGACAGCGCGACGAAGCCAAGTTCGGCATTGCCAGTGCTGACGAACTGCCAAGTCTGCGCGATGTTCTCGCCCTGGACGAACTTCGGCTGCACGGCGTCGAGCCGTTTGAGCCGGGTCAGCGTCTCGATGGCGG
>WQUQ01000061.1 GCA_009782025.1 Desulfobulbus sp.
GGCGTTGCAGTCGTCGTCGGTGTTGGCGGCGACGGCGTCGGCGCGGTCAATGTCACCGGCGGCGGCGGCGTCATCCTGGCCCCCACTGCCGCCAATCCTGCCAGCAGCCTCTTCATCGGCGCCATGGACGGCAACACCAAGGGCGTTGGCACCGTCACGGTCGATGGCGCCGGTTCCACCATCACCAGCCCCGGCGTCTCCATTGGCTTGAGCGGGGGCGACGGCACCCTGATCGTTCGCAACAGCGGCAAGGTCAAATCAACCATGGTGAATGTCGGCGGCTTCCAGGGCAGCAAGGGCGACATCAAGCTCAATGCGGGCACCATTGATGGCGGCGTCATCGTCATGGACAAGGGCACTTTGTCCGGCGCGGGCACCATCACCGGCAATGTTTCCGTCATGAGTGGCGGCACGCTCAACAGCGTGGCCGGCGGTGTTTTGCATGTTGGCGGCAACCTCGGGCTGGCTCAAGGGGCATCCATGGATGTCACCGTCGGCCCGCCTTCGTCCACGGGGCTTTTTCAGGTCGATGGCAACATCACGCTCGGCGGCGCTACCTTGAAGGTCAGCGATGGGGGCAATTTCGGCAACGGCCTTTATCGCCTTTTTGACTACAACGGCACGCTGACCGACACCGCTGGCCTGACCGTTGGCAGCACCCCAGCAGGCTATGCCGCCAGTGACCTGACCGTGCAAACCTCAGTGGCCAAGCAGGTCAATCTCGTGGTAGCTGGCGGTACTCCTCCTGCGTCGGGGCTGCACAACTTCTGGAGCGGCTCTGGCACCTGGAGCGCCACCAACACCAACTGGACGAACGCCAACGGCACCATCAACGGCGCTTACGACCCCTCCGCGCTGCTGATCTTCCAGACGCCCGGCGGCACGGTCACAGTCGATGGCGGGGGCAACCCGCTGCCCATTGGCGAGGGCTTGCAGTTCGCCGCCAACGGCTACACCATCAAGGGCGACGGCCTCAAACTCACCGCCGCCAGCACCGAACTGCGCGTGGGCGACGGCTCGGCAGCGGGGGCCGGTTACACCGCCACCATCGCTTCGGCGCTCACCGGCGCCAGCAGTGTCGAGAAGACCGAGATTGGCACGCTGATCCTTTCCGGCGCCAACACTTACACTGGCTCGACCACGGTGAACGGTGGCGAACTGGCGGTGACTGGTTCCATCGCCTCATCGAGCCTGACCACCGTCAACAGCGGCGCAACGCTCTCGGGCAACGGCACGGTGGGCAACACCACCGTCAACGGCGGCGGTACGCTCAAAGGCGTGGCTGGCGCGACGCTGACCACCGGTAACCTGATCCTCAACAGCGGCTCGATCATTACTGCCGCGCTGGGTGCGCCTTCGACCACCGAACTGTTCAAGGTCAATGGCAACCTCACGCTGGGTGGTGTTTTGAACGTCAGCAATGCGGGCAACTTTGGCGATGGTCTGTACCGCCTCATCAGCTACACCGGCACGCTCACCGACAACGTGCTGGCCATTGGCACGGCACCTACGGGCTACAGCGCCAGCGACCTGACCGTGCAGACCTCAGTGGCCAAGCAGGTCAATCTCGTGGTAGCTGGCGGTACTCCTCCTGCGTCGGGGCTGCACAACTTCTGGAACGGCGCGGGCACGTGGAACGCCAACGGCACCAACTGGACGGACGCCAACGGCACCGCCAACGGCGCTTACGACCCCGCCGCGATGCTGATCTTCCAACCCCCCGGCGGCACGGTCACGGTCGATGGTGGGGGCAACCCGCTGGCCATCGGCTCCGGCCTTCAGTTCGCCAGCGGTGGCTACACCATCACAGGCGATGGTCTGGCTCTGACTGCAACCACCACCAGCCTGAGGGTTGGCGATGGTACGAACGCCGGCGCAGGCTATACCGCCACCATTGCCTCAGCTTTGACCGGCAACGGCAGCATCGAGAAAAACGACATCGGCACGCTGGTGCTGACCGGCACCAACATCTACACCGGCTCGACCACCGTCAAGGCCGGTACCCTGGCTGGCAATATCGCCGCCAACACCGACCTGACCGTTGATACCGGCGCGACCTACGACGGTACGGGCGCGGCTCGCAGCGTCAAGGCGTTGAACGGCGGCGGCAAGGTCATTGACGCCAATGGTTTGACCGTGCAAAGCGGCGCATTCAGCGGAGAAATCTCCGGCGCGGGCGGTCTGACCAAGACCGGCAATGGCCAACTGACGCTTTCCGGCGTCAATACCTATACTGGCCTGACGAATGTGAATGGCGGCATCCTCTCCATCGCTGCCACGGGCCACATCGGCGCCGTCACCATCAATAACGGCGGCTTCCTCAAAGGCGTCGGCACGGTCGGCGATCTCATCGTGAAGTCTGGCGCGACACTGGCACCGGGCAACTCCATCGGCCAGTTGAATGTGGCGGGCAACATCACTTTCGAGGTTGGCTCCACCTATGAGGTGGAAGTCGATGCTGCAGGCAACCACGATTTCACCCACGCCACGGGTACGGCCACGCTCAACGGCGGCACGGTGCAGGCGCTGGCCGGCGCGGGCAACTATGCGCCAGCGACCACCTACACCATTCTCACCGCCGATGGCGGACGCAGCGGCAATTTCGCGGGCGTGACGTCCAACCTGGCTTTCCTCGATCCGTCGCTCTCTTACAACGCCAATAGCGTCTATCTGACCATGACGCGCAACGATGTCACGTTCACGGCGGTCAGCGGCACGAAAAACCAGCGGGCCGCCGGCGCCGGCGTCGAGAGTCTGGGCGGCGCGGGCGAGGTTTCCGCCGCCATCCTGAATCTGACCGCCGACCAGGCGCGCGCCGCCTTCGACCAGCTTTCGGGTGAAATCCACGCCTCGGCCAAAAGCGCGCTGCTCGAAGACAGCCGCTTCGTCCGCGACGCCAGCAACGATCGTTTGCGCGACGCGCAGGACGGCATGGTTTCCGGCAACATGCAAGTCGCCTATGCCGACGACGATCTCTCCGGGCTGGTCAATCCGGCCGAACGCGGCGTGGTCTGGGCGCGCGCCTTCACCTCCCGTGGCGATTGGGATGGCGACGGCAACGCCGCCAGGCTGAAGCGCACCGTCACCGGCCTGTTCATCGGCGCCGATGCGCCCGTCGCCCGCGACGTGCGCATCGGCGTGCTGGCCGGTTACAGCTACGGCGACCTCGACGCCAACCAGCGGAATTCTTCCGACAAAAGCGACAACTACCATCTCGGCGCTTACGCCGGGGCGAAGTGGGATGCCCTCGCCCTGCGTACCGGCGTCAGCTACACCTGGCACAGCATCGACAGCCGGCGCAATGTCGCCATCCCCGGTTACAGCGACCGCCTGAAGGGCAACATCGACGCCCGCACCGCCCAGGCCTATGCCGAACTCGGCTACGGCATCGACGCTGACGAGGTGGCGCTGGAACCTTATGTCAACCTCGCCTACGTCAATCTCAAGACCGACGGTTTCAGCGAAAAAGGCGGCGCGGCGGCGCTCAAGGTCAAGAGCGATACGACGGGCATGACCTTCGGCACGATGGGCCTGCGTTTCGGCATGGCAGTCGACTCGGCCAAACTGCGCGGCGGCCTGGGCTGGCGTCACGCCTTCGGCAACGACAGGCCGGATGCGACACTGGCCTTTGCCGGCGGCAGCGCCTTCACCGTGGCCGGCACGCCCATTGCCAAAAACGCCGCCGTCGTCGATGCCGGTCTGGATTTCACCCTCCAGCCCAATGCGACGCTGGGCGTTTCGTACACCGGGCAGTTCGGCAACGGGGCGAAAGACAACGGCATCCGCGCCACGCTGGCGGTGAAGTTCTGACCGGCCAAGGGGAATGACGGCGGTAGGTGAAGACGTAGGCTGGGATGAAGCGCAGCGCAATCCCGACACATGCCATCCCAGCCTACGGCCTGCTCTCCAGACCAGGCACGCTCATTGCTTCTTCTAAGGCACACCAATGCCGATCAAGGAGTTCACCATGGGCGTCACCGTCATTTCCGCGCTACCCGGCAACGCACTGCCTGCCATTCCTCCGGTCAACGGCGTGGCGGATGAGCGCGCCAGCGGCGGTTTCGCTGCCTTGTTGAACAGCGACTTGTTCAGCCAGATCGGCATCGCCGTCAAACCCGATGGCACTCTCACGACCGGCAAGCACAACGACAAATCCACCGCCGAGAACCTTGCCGATACGTCGCTGCTCGCCTCACTGCTTGGTCAGCCGACCGGCGCTGAATCGTTGCCGAAAAACATCGCCGCCACCGTTTCCACCGTCGACACGACCATCAGCACGACCGCAGGCATCGCTACCGCAGGCAACACCGCCGTCGGCAATACCGTCGCCGACGACCGCCAGATCAATCTCGACGACCGTGGCGGCCGGGCGCAGCCGGAACTGCCCGTTGCCAACGCCAGCCCGCGGCAAACGGGCGGCGCCCCCGAGAAGTTGCTGGATGCCGCCCAGAATACCGTCACCGGCATCCGCCAGCAGGCGGCAAATATTGCCGCGGCAGCCGATGCCGACGCAACGCCGACGCCATTCGCCCATCATCTCGCCGCCAGCAGCGCCGCGCCAACGGCCGCCCCCCCTGTTGCCGACAAGACGCCGAGCATCGCCACTCCCCTGCATTCGCCGGTCTGGCCGCAGCAATTCGGCGACAAGGTGGTCTGGCTCGCCCGCAACGAGCAGCAGACGGCGCAACTGAACATCAACCCGCCGCAACTGGGGCCGGTGCAAGTCACGGTCACGCTGCACGGCGACCAGGCCAGCATCGTTTTCGCCTCGCCACACACGGAAGTGCGCCAGGCCATCGAAAGCGCCATGCCGCAATTGAAGGAGATGCTATCGGCGGCCGGCATCAATCTCGGCCAGGCCAATGTCGGCCCCAACCTCCAGCAGCAGCCTGGCAACGCCCCGTTTGGCGACGCGAATCAAGCCCGTTCGGCCAATGAAAACGCTATACTTCCGGCCAATGAGAAAGGGGCGAGCACAGCCGGCGCAACGGTTGTGCAACGCGGGCGCGGCCTGGTCGACCTGTTCGCCTGAGTTTGCCGAATGGATCAATGAGGAGTCACGATGGCCAAGGTAGCCAAGCCGGCCAATGAGAGCAGCGCCGTAGCGCCGAACAAGGGCAAGAAGCTTCTCATCATCATTCTGGCGCTGCTGCTGTTGGTGATGCTGGGCATCGGCGGCATCGTCTATATGAACAAGCTCAACCACGCGGCGGACAACGGCGATGACGAATACGCCGAGGAGACGGTCAAGCCGAAGAAACCCCGGAAGAAAGAATCTTTGGCGCCGCCGGCCTTCATCAATCTCGAACCGTTTACCGTCAACCTGGTTCCTGAAACCGGCGATCAGTATCTGCAAGTCGTCCTCTCGCTCGAACTCGACGATCCCGCCGCCGAACTCGCCGTCAAAGCCCTGATGCCGCGCATCCGCAACGACATCACGCTGCTGTTGTCGTCCAGGAAAGCCTCCGAATTGATGTCCAAGGAAGGCAAGGAGCAACTGGCGCAAGCCCTCAAGGACGCGATCAATCTCGCCGTCGAACCGCCGCGCGGCAAAAAGACCGGCCCCATCACCGGCCCGGTCGACGCGGTCTTGTTTACTTCTTTCATCATCCAGTAAGGCGCATGGCCGGCGATTTTCTTTCCCAGGACGAGGTTGATGCCCTGCTCAAGGGCGTCACCGGGGAGACGGACGAGCCTGACGAACACGAAGGTCCAGGCGGCGAAATCCGCCCCTACAACATCGGCACGCAGGAACGCATCGTCCGCGGCCGGATGCCGACCCTGGAACTCATCAACGAACGCTTCGCCCGCTACCTGCGCATCGGCCTCTTCAACTACATGCACCGCAATGCCGAGGTTTCCGTCGGCCCGATCCGCGTGCAGAAATACAGCGAATTCATCCGCAACCTGGTAGTGCCGACCAATCTCAACCTGGTCACGGCCAGGCCGCTGCGCGGTACCTCGCTGTTCATCTTCGATCCCAACCTGGTCTTTCTGGTCGTCGACAACATGTTCGGCGGCGACGGCCGCTTTCACACCCGCGTCGAGGGCCGCGATTTCACCGCCACCGAGCAGCGCATCATCCAGAGCCTGCTCGGCGTCGTGTTCGCCGAGTACAGCAAGTCATGGAAACCGGTCTATGACATCAACTTCGAGTACGTGCGCTCGGAAATGAACTCGCAGTTCGCCAACATCGCCACGCCATCGGAAATCGTCGTCTCGACGTCCTTCACGATCGAATTCGGCGGCGCCACGGCGGACATGCACATCTGCTTCCCCTACTCGATGCTCGAACCGATCCGCGATCTGCTCTACAGCGCCATGCAGAGCGACCAGTTGTCGTCGGACAAACGCTGGATCGTGACCCTGCGCAAGCAATTGCAGGGGGCCGAAGTCGAAATCGTCGCCCATCTCGGCCGCGGCAGCATCACGCTCAGGGAAATTCTCCAACTCAAAGCCGGCGACGTCATACCCATCCATATTCCGCAACACATCGAGGCGCTGGTCGACGAGACGCCGTTGCTGGAATGTTCCTACGGCCAGCAAAATGGCCAGTACGCACTGAAAGTCGAACGATTCGTCGCCGCATCGTCCGACGCGCCGGCCACGGAGCCGGCGATGGGAGAACAACATGGCTGACGAAACAGAAAACCTCGCCAACCCGGCCGACGACGGCCAGATCAACGAAGACGACTGGGCGGCCGCGATGGCCGAGCAGGCCGTCGCCGATTCGGCGGCGACGGCCGCCGCGCCGACCCAGCCGGCCGACATCTTCCCGTCCTTTGCCCCGCCCGGCGGCGGCGGCGGGATGATGAACGAACTCGACATGATTCTCGACATCCCCGTCCAGATCACCGTCGAACTCGGGCGCACCAAGATCACCATCAAAAACCTGCTGCAACTGGCCCACGGCTCGGTGGTCGAACTCGACGCCATGGCCGGCGAACCGATGGATGTCCTGGTCAACGGCACGCTCATCGCCCAGGGCGAAGTGGTCGTCGTCAACGACAAATTCGGCATCCGCCTGACCGACATCATCACCCCCTCGGAGCGGATGCGCAAAATCAACCGCT
>WQUQ01000062.1 GCA_009782025.1 Desulfobulbus sp.
TTTGATTCATCAACTATTGGATTTTCCATGGCCAACAGCGCACAAGCCCGCAAGCGCGCCCGTCAAGCTGACAAGCAGCGCGCCCACAATGCCAGTCTGCGTTCGACCCTGCGTACCGCGATCAAGCGGGTACGCCAGGCGATCCAGGCAGGCGACAAAGCCGCCGCCCAGGGCGTCTTTCAGAAATCCGTCGCGGTTCTCGACCGTATCGCAGACAAGAAGATCGTTCACAAGAACAAGGCCGCTCGCACCAAGAGCCGTCTGTCCGCCCAGATCAAGGCGCTCGCTGCCTGATCGGAGAGCTATCCCGTAAAATGCCAGTCAGTTGTTCTGACTGGCATTTTTTTTGGAGCAAAAAGGGGAACGTGTTCAACACGTTCCCCTTTTTTAGCAGATCGCTGGCTGCTTACTGGTAGTAAAGACCGCCATTGATGTTGAGCGTGGCGCCGGTGGTAAAGCCGGAAAGATCGTTGGCCAGGAAGGCGCAGGCGAAGCCGATTTCTTCCGGTTTGGCCAAGCGCTTCATCGGCACGCCGTCGATGATGGTTTGCAGGATTTCCGGCTTGATGGCCATGACCATCTTGGTCGCCACATAGCCGGGGGCGATGGCATTGACCGTCACGCCCTTGGCGGCCAGTTCGGCGGCCAGGGCTTTGGTGAAGCCGATGACGCCGGCCTTGGCGGCGGAGTAGTTGGTCTGGCCGGCCTGGCCCTTGACGCCATTGACCGAGGAGATGTTGATGATGCGGCCCCAGCCGCGCTCGGCCATCCTGGCGGAAACCTGCTTGGTCATGTTGAACAGCGAGGTCAGGTTGGTGTTGATGACGGCGTCCCAGCCGTCCTTTTCCATCTTGGCGAACATGCGGTCGCGGGTGATGCCGGCGTTGTTGACCAGGATGTCGACCGGGCCGCAGGCGGCCTCGGCCTCGGCGACCATGCGCTGGCAGTCGGCCAGCGCGGAAACGTCGCCGGCAACGCAGACGAAATCCTTGTAACCGGCGGCGGACATCTCTTTGAGCCACTGATCCTTGTTGTCGAATTCGGGATGATAGGCGGCAACCACCTTGTGGCCCGCCTTCACCAGTTCCTGGCAAATGGCGGTGCCGAGACCGCCCATGGCGCCGGTTACGAGAGCAACGCGTTGTGTCATGCTTTTTCCTTTCTTGTATCGGTATTACAGCGGGGATAAAACAGGGGTAAAACTTGTGTGCAGTGCAGCATTATAGTGCAAAAAAAAGGGTGTCCGGGGACACCCTTTGCCGGCACAGGTCAGTACATGTGTTGACCGCCGTTGATGGAAATATTGGCGCCGGTCAGGAAGGCCGCTTCCTCGGAGGCCAGATAGGCCACCAGGCCGGC
Source organism: Desulfobulbus sp. (assembly GCA_009782025.1). Taxonomy (GTDB): domain Bacteria; phylum Pseudomonadota; class Gammaproteobacteria; order Burkholderiales; family Rhodocyclaceae; genus Azonexus. Next base: position 1,360 of record WQUQ01000062.1, read on the forward strand.
GATTTCTTCCGGTTTGCCGAGCCGGCTGACGGGAATCTGCGGCAGGATCTTGCTGTCGAGAATTTCCTGCGGAATGGCGGTGACCATCTTGGTGCCGATGTAGCCCGGCGAAATGGTATTGACCGTCACCCCCCGCTTGGCCACTTCCAGCGCCAGCGCCTTGGTGAAGCCGTGCATGCCGGCCTTGGCCGCCGAGTAGTTGGTCTGGCCGAAAGCGCCTTTCTGGCCGTTGACCGAAGCGACGTTGATGACGCGACCCCACTTGCGCTCGACCATGCCATCCATGACCTGCTTGGTCATGTTGAACACGGAATCGAGATTGGTGTGGATCACCGCGTCCCAGTCGTCCTTGGTCATTTTTTTGAAGGTCATGTCGCGGGTGATGCCGGCGTTGTTGACCAGCACGTCGATCGGGCCGACTTCCTTGGTCACCGCCTCGATGCAGGCGTGCGCCGAGTCGAAATCGGTCACGTCGCAGGGAAACGCCCGGAAGCCGTAACCCATGTTGTTCATCGTGCTCAGCCACTCGCGGTACTTGGTGTTGCCGGGCGAATAGGTGGTCACTACCGCGTCCCCCAGTTCCGCCAGCTTGATGCAGATCGCTTCGCCAAGGCCGCCCATGCCGCCCGTTACCAATGCCACTCTTTTCGTCATAAATCCTCCAGAAATTTGTTGGTTATCGGTTAAATCGCGCGTTCTTTGACGTAGCGTCCAGGCGCCGGTTCAATCGGCTTGTACTTGACGCTACCGGGCAAACGCTGCGCCCGTGTGGCTCCGGTCAGCGGCTTGAGCCAGGCGGCCCAGTCGTTCCACCAACTGCCCGGTTTTTCTTCGGCGGCGGCCAGCCAGCCCTCGGCATCGTTTTTCAGGTTCGGGTTGATCCAGAAACTGCGCTTGTTCTTGCTGGCCGGGTTGATGACGCCAGCAACATGCCCGGAAGCGCCGAGAACGAAACGCGCCTTGCCGCCAAACAGGCGCGCCCCGAGATAAGCCGATCGCCACGGCACGATGTGATCCTCGCGCGTCGCCAGCAGATAGACCGGCATGTCGAGGTCGCCGAGATTGACGCGCACGCCGCACATTTCGAGCTTGCCCGGCAGGCGCAGGTTGTTGTCCAGATAGAGATTGCGCATGTACCAGCAGGCGAACGGCCCGGGCAGGTTGGTCGAGTCGGAATTCCAGTACAGCAGGTCGAAAGCCGGCGGCTTCTGGCCTTTGAGGTATTTGCTCTGGACATAGTTCCAGACCAGATCGTTGGCGCGCAGGAAGGAGAAGGTGTTTTGCAGATCGCGCGCCGGCAGGAGGCCGCCCTTGCCGATCGTCGCCTCGCGCATCGCCAGCCCCTGTTCGTCGATGAACAGGCCGATTTCGCCCGGTTCACTGAAATCGAGCAGCGTGGTCAGCAAGGTCAGCGAAGCGGCGGCATCGTCGCCGCGCGCCTTCAGCACGGCCAGCGCCGAACTCAAAATGGTGCCGCCGACGCAGAAGCCAAGGGCGTTGACCTGCGGCGTCTTGCCAATCTCACGGACCACCCGCAGCGCCTCGATCGGGCCGCGCTCCAGGTAATCGTCCCAGGTCAGGTGGCCGCAATCTTCCAGCGGATTGCGCCAGGAAACCAGGAACACCGTGTTGCCCTGCTCGACCATGAAGCGGATCAGCGAATTGTCCGGCTGCAAATCCATGATGTAGAACTTGTTGATGCACGGCGGCACGACCAGCAGCGGCCGCGCCCCCACCTTGGGCGTCAGCGGCGCGTACTGGATCAACTGCATCAGGTCGTTCTCGAAAATGACCGCGCCTTCGGTCGTGGCGATATTCTTGCCGATCTCGAAAACCGATTCGTCGGTCATCGCCATGCGCCCGCGCTGAAAATCTTCGAGCAGGTTGTTGATGCCATCGGTAATGCTCTGGCCCTGGGTTTCCAGGGCCTGTTTGATGAATTCCGGGTTGGTCGCGGCAAAATTGGTCGGCGCCATCGCATCGGCCACCTGGCGGGCGAGAAAACGCAGGCGCTCCCGGGTCTTCTCGTCATTGGCCGGAACCGTTTCGGCAAGCTGCTTCAAATATTGCGCATTGAGCAGATAGGCTTGATGCAGGTAATCGAAAACCGGGCTGTCGCGCCACTCGGGGGCGGCGAAGCGGCGGTCGCCCTGCTCCGGCGTCACCGTGAATTGCTGTTCCTGCCCCTGCTGCTTGGCCAGCATCGATTGCCACAAGGCCATCTGCTGATTCATGAACTGCTTCTGCAACGCCGTCAGCGCCTGCGGATCAACGGCGGGCGCAGCGTTCGCCTGACCGAGATATTCCATGAACTGTTGCGCCATGCCCTGCCCTGCCTGCATGAACTGCATCGCGGAACCCAGAAATGCTTCGTGACCGTTCGATTCCTGCGCCATGGAAGTATTGCCTCTGAAATGATTGGTTTTCGGGTTGTAGCCTCTGGATTCTGCATACCGCTCCAACCCCTGTCAATGCGGAGTAAAAACCAGCCGCCCCCGCGCTTGCCCCCGTTCATGCCAGCGCCCCGGAGTCACGGCTCGCGGGGCATAATCTTTTGCCGCGCCAAGGGAACGATTTACCATGGACAGACCGTCGCCCATCGAGCAGAGCGCCAGAGGGAAAAACCATCATGAATCGTGAGTCACTCCGGGCTAAAGCCCGGAGCTTCCTCGCCACGAGTTTGGGGCGCCTGCGGCGCCGAAATGACGCCTGGCTCGCTTTTCCCCGGCCTGAAGGCCGGGCTTCTCGCTTGCACCGTGGTCACCCGCCGCGTCTGGCGCTCGCCGCCCTGGCCGCCTCGCTGACCGCGCTGCTGTCCGGTTGCGTTTCGCTGGCCCCGCTTTATGCGCCGCCGCCGATGCCGGTGCCGCAGACTTTTCCGGCGAGTGCTCCGACACCGCAAAGTACCGTGGCCGCCAGCGAGATCGGCTGGCAGGATTATTTCGCCGACCCGGCGTTGCAAGCGCTGATCGCCGATGCGCTGGCCGCCAACCGCGATCTGCGGCTGGCGATGCAGCGCGTGGAGGAGGCGCGGGCGCTGTACGGCATCCGCCGCGCCGACCAGTTGCCGACCATCGGCGCGGCGGCCGATCTGGCGCGGGCGCGCGTCCCGGCCGATCTTTCGGGTATCGGCCGGCCGGTGACGGCAAGCCAGTATCAGGTCGGCGTCGGCCTGGCGACCTGGGAACTCGATTTCTGGGGCCGCGTCGCCAATCTGAAGGAGGCGGCGCTGCACAATTATCTCGCCAGCGACGCGGCCCGCCAGGCCGTGACGCTGGCGCTCATCGAGCAGGTCGCCAACGCCTGGCTGAGTCTGCGCGAACTCGACGAACGCATTCTGCTGGCACAGGAGACGATCGCCAGCCGCGAGAAGTCGTATCGCATCTTCACGCGCCGCTATGAGGTGGGGGCCATCTCGAAGCTCGATCTGAAACAGGTGGAAACGCTGTGGCGTCAGGCTGTCGCGCTCGGCGCGCAGCTTGAGCAGGAGCGCGCCCTGCGCGTCAATGCCTTGCAGGTTCTGGTCGGCCAGCCCGTCGATCCGCCCCGCGCAAAGACCCGCCTTGACGATGACAGCGTGATGCGCGATCTGCCGGCGGGGCTGCCCGCCGACCTGCTCGTCAACCGGCCCGACATTCTTGCCGCCGAGTATCGGCTGCGCGCCGCCAACGCCAACATCGGTGCGGCGCGCGCCGAATTCTTCCCGCGCATCACGCTGACGGGTTCGTATGGGACGGCCAGCGCCGAGTTGAGCAAGCTGTTTACCGGCCCGAGCCGCGCCTGGAATTTCGCCCCGAGCGTCTCGCTGCCGATTTTCGACATGGGTCGCCGCGAGGCCAGTCTCGATGTCGCCAAGGCGCAGCGCGAGCAGGCGGTGACGGCTTACGAACAGGCGATCCAGATGGCCTTCCGCGATGTCGCCGATGCGCTCGCCGCGCGCCAGTGGCTGGCCGAACAGGTGGAGGTGCTGCGCGCCACCGTCGACGCCCAGGCCGAGCGCGCGCGTCTGGCGCAACTGCGCTACGACCACGGTGCTTCGCCGTTTCTCGAAGTGCTCGACGCCCAGCGCGATCTGCTCGCCGCGCAGCAACAACTCGTGCAGACGCGGCGCGCGCTGCTGGCCAGCCGCGTCTCGCTCTACGCCGCGCTCGGCGGCGGCGGTTTTGCCACACGCGCCGCCGCCCTCCCCGCCCAGAACCCTCCCTGACCAAGGTTTTCCGTCATGCCGTTCCCAGCCCGCAACAAACTGATTCCCGCCCTCGCCGCCATCGCCGTCGCGGCGGGCGCTTATTTCGCCTGGGGCCTGATCGCCGAGCGCGGCCCCGGCGCTGGCTTTGTGAACGGCAACGGCCGCATCGAGGCGACCGAAATCGACATCGCCACCAAGCTCCCCGGCCGCGTGCAGGAGGTGCTGGTGCGCGAGGGCGATTTCGTCACCGCCGGCCAGACGCTGGCGCACATGCAGATCGACGCGCTGGAGGCGCAGCGCCGCGAAGCCGAGGCGCAGCGCCAGCAGGCGATCAATGCCGAAGCCAGCGCCCAGGCGCAGATCGCGCTGCGTCAGAGCGACCAGCGCGCCGCCGAAGCGGTGGTCGTGCAGCGCGAAAGCGAACTCGACGCCGCCGAGCGCCGTCTGGCGCGCTCGGAAACGCTGGCCAGGGAAGGCGCGGCATCGATGCAGGAACTCGACGATGACCGCGCGCGCATGCGGAGCGCCCAAGCCGCCGTCGCCGCCGCCAAGGCACAGGTCGCCGCGGCAGCCGCCGCCGTCGTCGCCGCGCGGGCGCAGCAGACGGGCGCGCAATCGGCCGTTGCCGCCGCCCAGGCGACCATCGACCGCATCCAGGCCGACATCGCCGACAGCGACCTCAAGGCGCCGCGCGCCGGCCGCATCCAGTTTCGCGTGGCGCAGCCGGGCGAGGTGCTCGGCGCCGGCGGCCGGGTGCTCAACATGGTCGATCTGGCCGATGTCTATATGACTTTCTTTTTGCCGACGCAGGCCGCCGGGCGCGTGGCGCTCGGCCAGGATGTGCATCTGGTGCTCGACGCCGCGCCGCAATGGGTGATTCCGGCCAAGGTGACCTTCGTCTCGGCGACGGCGCAATTCACGCCGAAGACCGTGGAAACCCAGAGCGAGCGCGAAAAGCTGATGTTCCGCGTGCGGGCGCAGATCGATCCGGCCCTGCTGCAACAGCACCTCAATTACGTGAAAACCGGCCTGCCCGGCGTGGCGTGGATCAAGCTCGATGCCACTGCCGAATGGCCGGCGAATCTGCAAGCGAATTTGCCATCGGGCATGCCGCGATGAGCGAACCCGCCGTTCGTATCGAACAGGTCACGCTGCGCTACGGCAAGATCGTCGCGCTCGCCGGCGTGACGCAGGACATACCCGCCGGCTGCATGGTCGGGTTGATCGGCCCGGATGGCGTCGGCAAATCGAGCCTGCTCTCGCTCATTGCCGGCGCGCGCGCGGTGCAAGCGGGCCAGGTGTTGGCGCTCGGCGGCGACATGGCGAGCAAGCGGCACCGCGACGCGGTGTGCCCGCGCATCGCCTACATGCCGCAGGGTTTGGGCAAGAATCTCTATCCCACGCTGTCGGTCGAGGAGAACCTGCAATTTTTCGGCCGGCTGTTTGGTCACGATGCGGACGAGCGGCGCCGCCGCATCGA
>WQUQ01000063.1 GCA_009782025.1 Desulfobulbus sp.
CAGAGGCCGGTCGCCACCGCCAGAATGCCGAGCGGCGTCATGAATTTGTACAGCTTGCCGGCCATCAGCAACAGCCGGTCGCGCTCGGCGACGCTATCGGTCGGCGCCATCGCCAGATTGACATAGATGCGCGGCAGGTAGAACAGGCCGGCGAACCACGAGATGACCATCCACAGATGCAAAGCCTTGACGATGCCATACCAGTTCATGTGTTTTTCTCCGTAGTCATCCCCGTTGCGGCCTCGGCGATGCCGACGTCGACGGTCGGGTAGGCGAGACGCAGTTTCAGTTCCTGTTTGAGCCGCCGGTTGCCGATGCGCCGCGATTCGCGCAGGAAGGACAGTTGCAGCGGCGACAACTGCGCCGCCGCATCAATCAGGCTCAAGCGCTGCGGGCGCGGCAGGGCGAAGGCGTCGGCGACGCGATCGAAATAATCGGCCATGCGCAAGCGCGAATCGTCGACCACGTTATAGACCCGGTTGGCCCGCCCGCGGCGCAGCGCCGCGACGCAGGCGGCGGCCAGGTCGGCGGCGTGGATGTGGTTGCTCCAGGCATCCTCGGCGGCGAGCAGGGCCGGCAGTCTCTGGCGCAGGCGTTCGAGCGGCAGCCGGTCGGCGGCGTAAATGCCGGGCGCGCGCAGAATGCTGACGCGCACGCCGCGCCGCCGGCCCCGGTCGGACAAGCCCCACTCGCGCAGGCGGCGCTCGGCATCGACGCGGCGCACGGCGCGCTCGCTTTGCGCCCGGCACGGGCGCGTCTCGTCGATCAGCGCCCCGGCGCAATCGCCGTAAACTCCGGTCGTGCTGATGTAGACCAGTTGCCGTGGTAGACTGCCGCCCGCGCCCAGAGCCGCCAGCAGATTGCGGGTTCGCGTATCCCGATGACCCGCGCCGGGCGGTGGCGCCAGATGCAGGACCCGATCGGCCAGGCCAGAGAGACGACGCAGACTGGCCCGGTCGTCGAGATCGCCAAACAGCGGAATCGCCCCGGCCGCGCGCCAGAACGCCGCCTGATCCGGCTCGCGCACCAGGGCGTAGACGCGGTAACGGCCAGCGAAACAGGAGAAAACGCGGCGAGCGATGTCGCCGCTGCCGACAATCAGGATTTTTTGCACGCCGGCATTGTAGCCGACGACCCGAGGGAACCCATGAGCTACCAGATCACGATCCAGCCGAGCGGCCGCCAGTTTGCCGCCGATGCCGACGAAAGCCTGCTCGACGCCGCGCTGCGCCACGGCCTGACCTTGCCGCACGGCTGCAAGGACGGTGTTTGCGGCGCTTGCAAGGGGCAGGTGCTGGCCGGCGTCGTCGACCACGGCCGCGCCCAGCCGCATTGCCTCAGCGACGAGGAAAAAGCCGCCGGCCAGGCCCTTTTCTGCTGCGCCACGGCCCGCTCGGACTTGACCATCGAGTGCCAGCAAATCGCCACAGTCAGCGCGATTCCGGCCAAAACCCTGCCGGCGCGCATCGAGAAACTGGAGCGCCTGGCCCCGGATGTCATCGCATTGCACCTGCGCCTGCCGGCCAATGAGCGCCTGCAATTTTACGCCGGCCAGTACATCAACATTCTGCTCAAGGATGGGAAGAGGCGCAGCTTCTCGCTGGCCAACGCGCCGCACGCCAACGCCCACGATAGCGCCCTGCTGCAATTGCACATCCGCCGCATCCCCGGCGGCGTGTTCACCGAGCAGGTGTTCACCACCCTGAAAGTCCGCGACATCCTGCGCTTCAACGGCCCGCACGGCAGTTTTCACTGGCGCGAGGATTCGCCCAGGCCGGTCATCCTGCTCGCCGGCGGCACCGGCTTCGCGCCGCTCAAGGCCATCGTCGAACAGGCCAGGGCCGAGGGCTGTCAGCGGCCGATGACGCTCTACTGGGGCGCCCGGGATCGCGCCGGCCTGTATCTGGATGCGCTGCCGCGGCAATGGGCCGCCGATCAGCCGCACTTCCGCTACGTGCCGGTACTCTCGGAACCCACCGCCGCCGACGCCTGGAACGGCCGCGTCGGCCTGGTGCACCACGCGGTCATGGCCGATTTTCCCGATCTTTCGGGCCACCAGGTCTATGCCTGCGGCGCGCCGGCGATGATCGACGCGGCCAGGGCCGATTTCACCCAGCGCTGCGGCTTGCCGACCGAGGAATTTTTCGCCGACGCCTTCAGCTTCGCGGCGAATTAGCGTGCCTTTCGCCCGCCTGCGCCGCCTGTTTGGCGCATCGACCTCCGACGCGGAAGCGGTGGCCGCCGCGCTGGAGGCTTTTCGCGCGCCGGATGCGGATACCCTGACGCTGCTCTGCCGGCTGGTCGCGGCCATTCGCCCGCGCCGGCATGTTGGCGGCAGCGCCGGCGACGGCGACCGTTACGCCCTGATGCTCGACCGCCTCGCCGCCGACGCCGAGCTGCGCCTCGCCTTTCGCCGCCATGTCGTGCATTTTCTGGCCACCCGCCGCCTGGTCACCTTTTTCACCGACAGCGGCATTCTGCCCGGCACCGGCTTCTTTTCCGAATGGTGGCGCATCATCGGCCACCGCCTGCTGCCGGAAGCGCCCGATGAGCGGCGGCTGAAGGACTGCCTGCACGTCATGTTCAACCGCCCCGACGACTGGCGCTGGCTGGAGGCGACCACCGCCGAGCAGAGCCGGCAGTTGTGGAGCCTCATCGCCGCCACCGAGGACATGCAGGGCATCGACTGGCGCGCCATCGAGGAGCAGATGCTCGACGCCGTGCTGCTGCTCGCCCACCGCGTCAGCGGTCTCGGCGTCGACAGCGAGCTGATGCGCGCGGCGCCCGATTTCGACGACCACACGCCGTGTTTCATCGCCCTCTCGGCCGAAGCGCTGGAATTCGCCGCCACGCTGCGCCGCGCCTTCGACGAGCCAGACCGGCAGGCCGACGACGGCAGCCAGTTGCTGGTCATCGCCGACCAGTGCGACAAAACCCTGCAACGCATCCGCCGGCGCGCGCTGACCGTCGGCACCAGCTTGCACCTGTCCTATCTGCTGCGGCGCAGCGAGCAGAGCCTGGAGCGTTTGCGCGAACTGGTCGCCATCCTTGCCGACCGCCGCGACGAGCGCACGCACGGCGAAGCCATCGGCAGTTGGGCGCGCTTCGCCCACGCCGCCTTCCTCGCCGAAAACCGGCGCAACAGCCTGCGCTTCTACATGACCCAGTTGTCGCACCTCCTGGCTGTGCGCGTCAGCGAAAACGCCGCCCGCTCCGGCGAGCATTACATCTGCGATACGCCGGCCGATTACCGCCAGATGTGGCTGTCGGCGGCCGGCGCCGGCGTGTTGATCGCCATCATGGCGCTGCTCAAAATCTTCGCCAGCGAGCTGAACGCCCCGCTGTTCGTCGAGGCTTTTCTCTTCAGCATGATTTACGGCCTCGGTTTCGTCGTCATCTTTCTGCTCGGCATGACCGTCGCCACCAAGCAGCCGGCGATGACGGCGCAGGCGCTGGCCAGCCTGCTCGGCGACCTGAAACCGACCCGCGCCGCCGATCTCGACCGCCTGGTCGATGTCGTCGCCGCCGTCACGCGCAGCCAGTTGGCGGCCATCGCCGGCAACGTCATGGTCGCGCTGCCGGTGGCCATCGCCGCCGCCGCCGGCCTCGCCTGGCTCGACGGCAGCCCGCCGATTTCGCTGGAAAAGGGCGCGCATCTGCTGGCCGATCTCGACCTGCGCGGCTGGGTCATCCCGCACGCCGCCATCGCCGGTTTTTACCTGTTCCTGTCCGGTCTGCTTTCCGGCTATTTCGACAACCGCGCCGCCTACGCCAATCTCGGCCGCCGCCTCGGTCGCCTCGGCTGGTTGCAGCGCCTCGCCGGGCCGGAGCGGGCGGCGCGCGTCGGCAACTACATCGAGCACCACCTCGGCGGCATCATGGGCAATTTCCTGTTCGGCTGCATGCTCGGTTCGACCGGCGTCATCGGCGTCATCCTCGGCCTGCCGCTGGATATTCGCCACATCGCCTTCGCCAGCGCCAACCTCGGCTACGCGCTGACCGGCTTCCGCTTCGATCTGCCGCTCGCCACCGTGCTCTGGGCCGCGCTCGGCATTGCCGCCATCGGCGTCACCAACCTCATGGTCAGCTTCGCCCTGGCCCTGCGCATGGCGCTCGGCGCCCGGCGCATCCGCTTCACCCACTGGGGGCCGCTGGCGCGCGCCATCGGCCGGCGTTTTCTCAGCGAACCGCTCAGTTTTCTGCTGCCGCGCCGTTTGCCTCCGCCGGCAAGCGGGGATTGATGGCGGGCGTCTCGCCCGGCTCCGGCAGCCGCGTCGCCAGCACCTTGTCGATGCGCTTGCCGTCGACATCGACAACCGCGAAATTCCAGCCGGCCCACGGCGTCGCGTCGCCGATCCCGGGCAGCCGGCCGAGCAGCAGCATGAGCATGCCGGACAGCGTGTGGTAGCGCCCTTCGCCCTCCTCCGGCACGCTTTTCAGATCCAGCCGGTCTTTCAGTTCGGGCAGCGGAATCAGGCCGTCGAGCAGCCATGAGCCGTCCTCGCGCTGTACCGCCCAGGCGTCTTCCTCGTTGCTCGGCAGAAATTCGCCCGTCACCGATTCAATCAGATCATGCAGCGTAATCAGGCCCTGCACCTCGCCGTATTCGTCGATGACGAACGCCATCTGCGCGCCTGAACGGCGAAACTGCGCCAGCAATTCCATGCCGGTCAGCGATTCCGGCACGTAAACCGGCGCTTGCAGGCGCTGGGTCAGGTCGGCGGGTTCGCCGCGCAGCATCTGGTTGAACATCTGCCTGGCTTCGACGATGCCGAGAATATCGTCGAAGCCGCCGCGACAGACCGGGAAGCGGGCGTGATCCGACGCGGCCATCCGGTGCAGGTTCTCCTCGATCGGCCGGGCGGCGTCGAGCCACACGATGTCGGCGCGCGGCGCCATCAGCGACGAGATCTGCCGGTCGTCGAGACGAAACACATTGCGCACCATCTCGTGTTCGTCCTTTTCGATGACGCCGGCGGCCGAGCCTTCGACCAGCATGGCGTGGATTTCCTCCTCGGTGACGCTCGGCCCCTTGGCATCGCGCTGACCGAGGAGGCCCAGAATCAGCGCGGTCGAAGCCGACAGCAGGCGGTCGGAGAAGCGGGAAAATCTCGCCAGCATGTCCATCGGCCGCGCCACCCGGCGGGCGATGCCCTCCGGGTTGATCTGCCCGAGCCGCTTGGGCGCCCGTTGGCCGACGACGATGGAAACGTAGGTGATGACCATCACCACCAGCGCCGTCGCCCCGATTTCGCTGGCCCGCTGCGGCGCGCCGAATTCCTGTAGCCACCGGGCCAGCGGGCCGGCCAGCGCGGCCTCGCCAATGATGCCGGTGAGGATGCCGATGGCGGTCATGCCGATCTGGATGGTGGCGAGAAAGCGGTTCGGTTCGTCGCCGAGCGTCATCGCCACCGCCGCCGCGCGGTCGCCCTCCTCGGCCAGACGGGCGAGGCGAGCGCGGCGGGCGGTGAGCAGCGCGATTTCCGACAGCGCAAACAGGCCATTCAAAATGACCAGGGCAACGAGCAGGATGATTTCCATGGCGGCCTCGGGCAAAAGACGGAGCGGGCCGAACGGCCCCACGGTTTTCTTGCAGCATTTGCAGCCAGTCATCGTGCCGCAAGCGCCTCCCGTTGTCACGCTCCGCCTCCCCCCCCGTAGAGAGAGATCGCCGAAAACCTTGTTACACAAGGTTTTCGGCCAATAACGTGTGAACAACTGGGGTTTTTTTAGGATAATCTGTCCCGAGTAGTAAACTAAGGAAAAAGCAACCATGTCTCTCCAATGCGGCATCGTCGGCCTGCCCAACGTCGGCAAATCCACCCTCTTCAACGCCCTGACCAAGGCCGGCATCGAAGCGGCCAATTACCCCTTCTGCACCATCGAGCCGAATGTCGGGATCGTCGAGGTGCCCGACCCGCGCCTCAAGGCGCTCTCTGACATCGTCAAGCCGCAGAAGGTGCAGCCGGCCATCGTCGAATTCGTCGACATCGCCGGCCTGGTTGCCGGGGCCAGCAAAGGCGAAGGGCTGGGCAACCAGTTTCTCGCCAACATCCGCGAAACCGACGCCATCGTCCACGTCGTGCGCTGTTTCGCCGATGACAACATCGTGCACGTCTCCGGCGGCATCGACCCGCTGCGCGACATCGAAATCATCGATACCGAACTGGCGCTGGCCGATATGGCCACCGTCGACAAGGCGCTCAACCGCTACCGCCGCCCGGCCAACGCCGGCGACAAGGAAGCCAGGATTCTGGTTGCCGTGCTCGACAAATGCTTCGCCCAGCTCGACCAGGGCAAGGCGGTGCGCGCCCTCGACTTGAGCAAGGAGGAGTGGGCGAGCCTCAAGCCCTTCTGCCTGATTACCGCCAAGCCGGTGCTCTACGCCGCCAACGTCGCCGAGGATGGTTTTGAGAACAACCCCCACCTCGACGCAGTACGCGCCCACGCCGCCGCCGAGGGTGCCGAGGTGGTGGCCCTGTGCGCCGCCATCGAAGCCGAAATCGCCGACCTGGACGATGCCGACAAGATCGACTTCCTCGAATCCATGGGCCTGCACGAACCCGGCCTCGACCGTCTGATCCGCGCCGGCTACCAACTGCTCGGCCTGCAAACCTACTTCACCGCCGGCGTCAAGGAAGTGCGCGCCTGGACCATCCACGTCGGCGACACCGCGCCGCAAGCCGCCGGCGTCATCCACACCGATTTCGAACGCGGCTTCATCCGCGCCCAAACCATCGCCTACGACGACTTCATCACCCACAAAGGCGAACACGGCGCCAAAGAAGCCGGCAAAATGCGCGCCGAAGGCAAAGAATACGTGGTGAAGGATGGGGATGTTATGAATTTTTTGTTCAACGTCTGAGCCGACGGAATCATTTCTAGTATTTCGTTTCTTTAAAACATTTACTTAAACTCTCATCTCTGCGATCATATCTTTCCAGTGCAACAGACTGGAGAACACGATGTCCAGACCGACT
>WQUQ01000064.1 GCA_009782025.1 Desulfobulbus sp.
CGGCGTCAGCAGGGTCAAGCCGTCGAAATCCCAGCGTTGGCTGCCATTCACGAGAGCCAGATGCTCAAGATAGCCGGCTTCGAATACCGCGAGTGGGGCCGGGCGCTGTAGGGCTTGCCGGACATGGTTCAGGAAGGGGGTATCGGTGGGGGCAGTGAGGGTGGGCATTTTTCTGACGGGCTTGAAGAAGACCTCGTCAGTTCAAAGCAATGGGCGCTTGCCGGCCACCAACAATGCGAAACGCCGCATATCCTTATTGTGTGACCCCAAAAAAAATGACCATCCTGCACAGGATGGTCATGGGTGGATGATTGAGACGGATTGATTCAGGCAGATTCAGAGCAGTCCACATTCCGCCATCGAACAAGGTTCTCCTTCGCCAACGATGACGTGATCCAGCACCCGAATATCCAGCAGTGCCAAGGCGGATTTCAGGGCGGTCGTCAGCATCCTGTCGGCCTGGCTGGGTTCGGTCATGCCCGAAGGATGATTGTGCGCCAGAATTACCGCTGCCGCTTGGCACCCCAGCGCCTTCTCGACCACCACCCGCGGATAGACGGATGCCTGACCGAGCGTGCCCTGAAATAGCACTTCGTAGGCCAGCAAACGGTGATGACCATCGAGAAACACCACGGCAAAGCTTTCCCGGCGCTCGCTATTGAGCTTGGCGCGCAGGAAATTCTTGATGACGGAAGGTTGGTTCAATGACTCGCCATGGCGATAAAAGCGCCCTTCGATAATCTGCATGGCGCGAGCAATGATCCAGTCTTCGTGCTGGCTGTCGAGCGGGGAATACCGCGCGGCGCTGTCCTGGACGGTCAGAGAAATACACATGATGAAGCCTCCTGATGAGATGGGAGGCTTCCCCCGGAGGGAAACCCTCCGGGGCGGTTGATGAATGCACATCCCCTGCCAATGAGTCGGCAGGCGTCCGCGCAAAGGATGGGGAGCGAACGGGTAGCGATCAGCGCGGCGAATGCCGAGCCGTAGCCTTGAAGATCACGGGCTACCTGGGCCTGTCGCCAACAGCGTCGGCGGAGGATTCGGAAGTGGCGGTATCAGGTGATGCCAGCAAATCGAGCGCCGACAGCAGCGCATCGCCGGTCACCGGCCCGGTCAGCGTCATCGACCGCTCGCTGGCATGGTCGATGAGGCGTAGCGAGGGCGTGGCGTTGATCCCGGCCTGCATCGCCTCCTGAGCCTGAGCGCTGATCATCGCGGCGGGCTGCGCGCCGCTCACACAGGCGCTTACCCGTTGCTGCTGCTCGGGCGATCCTTGCGCCGGGTACGCCACGTCCGGCGGCAAACCCTGACCATCGCCGCGCGTATGGGCATAAATCCAGGCAACGGCATCCCAGAACCCCGACTGGCCGAAAGTCTCTCCCATGCACTCGGCCCAGATGGCGTGTTGCGTCGCCGCCGGCTCGTGTATGGGCAACGGCAGATGCTGCCATTGCAGATTCACGTCCGTCTGCGTGTCGATCCATTGCCGCAATGCCGGGGTGTAGGACTGGCAGAACGGGCATTCGAGATCGGCATGGACGATCACCGTAAAACGGGCGTCGGGATTGCCGTAACGCCACGGCGGGCCGGATGGCTGTTCTGTGGCTGCTGTGGTCTTGGTTTCGCTCAGTACGTTTGGCGTGGTGGCTTGGCGCTCAGCGGTGGGATAAAAGAGCCACGCGATCAAACCCAGCACGACAGCAACAGCGGTAAACATCAGCCAGCGGCGTCTGCGCCGGTCGCCGGGCGATGGTCGAAAGAGTATCCGGGTCATGGCAACTCCGTAATCAGGCAAACACATCGTCGTAAGGCAGCGGCTCGATGCCGCGCGCCCGGTCGATTTTTTCCGCGACCTTGAAGGCGGCCTCCAGTTCGGAGCAGCCATGCTGCTGCATCAACTGGAACCGCTCGGCTTTTTCTTCCGGCTCGGTTTGGGCCAGCGCGAGGTACAGGGATGGCGGCACGGCGCGAAACAGCACTTCCATCGACTTCGACAGAATCACGCCCTCGCTGAATTTCCCCGCCTCCTTCCTCGCCGAGAGCATTAATGCCTTCTGTGCCGGGGACAATTCGCGGAATCGGGCGATCTTCTCGACTTCATCGGGCGGCATGGAGAGGCAGATCCACCACTCGATCATATTCAGCATCGGCTCCGCCGCCTTGGGCAGATCGTCCACGTTCTGCGTCGCCAGCCAGAACCAGGCGCCGAGCTTGCGCCACATCTTCGTGATCTTCACCACATAGGGCGACAGCAGCGGGTTTTTCGTGATGATGTGCCCTTCATCGGTCACATTCAGGATGGGCCGCCCAAGGAACTGGTCGCGCTCGGCGATGTTGTTCACCGTGTTGATGAGGCTGATGTAAGCAATCGAAAGCTGGGCGTTGTAACCCTCGCGGGCATAGGTCGCCAGATCGACGATGGTGAGATCGGCCTCCGGCCACGGCGTGCCGGGCCGGTCGAACATCTCGCCGTCCGTACCCTGGCAGAACATATCCATCGCATCGGCCATTTCCAGCAGACGGGCGCGGCGAATCTCCGGCAGCGTCGAATCGCGCCCGCGTTCGCGCAGCGCGTCGCGCACGTCGCGCGTGAGCACGATGCGCTGCTCGGCCACACACTGCCTGGCGGCATCCAGAATGCACTGGCGAATCAGCGAGCGGTCGGCGCGGGTCATGCGCGCTTCTTCCTTGTCCTCGCCGCCGGTAATCATCAAGCGGGCGGTGATTTCCAGTTCGCCCAATACGTCGCGCTGTTCGTCGGCGTTGCTGGTCTCAAGGGGTACAGGCTGCTCCTCGTCCAGCAAGTCCGCATCGAGCGTTTGCACGTCGCAGGGCGTCTCGATCAGTCGCCGCGCATCGGCAAACGGGGCGAGACTCACGCCTGCGCCAGGGGCGAGCCTGACCCGATTCACCGTCATCCCCAACTGCCGAGCAAACTCGGCAAAGAGGCCGAACGAATTGCCCGCCTCGACCACGAACATCCGAGGACGATAGATCGCGGCCACCTGATTGAGAATGATGTTCAGCGTCGCCGATTTACCGGAGCCGGTCGGCCCGAACAGGAACAGATGCGCGTTCATTTGCCGATCCAGCCGGTTGAACGGATCGAAAGTAATCGTGCCGCCGCCCCGGTTGAAGAAGGTGATGCCGGGGTGGCCTGTACCCTGGCTGCGTCCCCACACGGGCGACAGGTTCGCTGCGTGCTGGGCGAACATCAGTTGGGTGTACCACTGGCGTTTATCCAGAGCCGGGTTGTATACACAAGGCAGCCAGCGCAAGTAGCTGTTGAGCGGCGCGACTTCATCTTCCTCGCGCACGGGTTGCAAGCCCGCATTGAGCATCACGTTGGCCAACTGCAAACCGCGCCGATCCAACTCGGCTTCATCGCGCCCGCGCAGAAAGAACGCCAGCGTTCCCCGGTACAGCTTGTGCGAACTGCCGATCAGCGAACGGGCTTCCTGCACATCCTTCAGGGTCTGCTCGGAAGCCAGCGTTTCGCCCACGGCTTTCCTGGCGAGCTGGTTCAGGTGAGCTTCCAGCACGTCCTGCGGCGTGATGATGAGCGTCAGACACATCATCGTGTCTTCTGGCATCTGGTCGAACAAGGTATTGATCGCATCCCCCTTCTTCGTCTCGCCGGTCAGGTGGCCGGTGGCAGGCGGCGAGCGCAGGCGATCGGCCACCATGACCCGGTGCGGCATATCGTCGAAGTACCACAAGCCCTGAGCCACGTCCGAGCGCGGCTGACCAAAGAACAGCCGCTGGCTGAAATCCCGGCCACTGGCGAGTTCGATCTCTCCTTCCTCGCTTTCTTCGGGATAGCTGGCCAAGGCATAAAAGCGTTCGCGGTTTTCTGCCCCTTGGCCGATCAGCGTCGGGTTGGGATTGAGCCAACGCAGCAGCCAGTCATGGATACCGGCGGCATCCAGACGTTGTGCCTGAATGCCCGCATTGGCCAATCCACCCCTGAGCCGGTCGCAGACGGTATTCAAGGCTTGCTCGGGCGTTTGCCCGCGCCGGTTATTGGAACCGCTGACCCGGCGATACACCACCATCCGCACGCGGCGGCTTTGGCCGCGCCAGCGCAGCCGGGTTACCGCCGTATCCTCGAACAAACCGCCCGGCTTGGCGACGGCGCGCAGGTGATGGGCGAAGAAACGCAGGTAGAAATCGGTGAAGCGTGAACCTTGTGCGCGAGGCTGGATGTAGCCTCGCAACGTGTGCAGGTACTGATCGAAATGCGCCTCGTCCTGAGCATAGAACTGAACGACCCAGGGGTCTTGATCGAGTTCGTCGAAGCTGTCTTGCAGGGCGTTTTCCAAAGCGTCGCGGGCTTGGGCCAGCCAGGCGGCTTCGCGGCCTTCGGTGCCGAGCGGCGTCAACTCGAAGAAAGCTGCGACCGATTGGCCGTCTTCCAGCAGCATGGCTTGTGACTGCGGCAGGTATTCGACCCAGGGCAGCAGGGTGACGAAAGAAGGCGCGACGTCATAGAGGGTTTGTTCGTCGGCGGTCGTCGCAGCGCGGGCGTTTTGTACCGCCGCGCCGGGTTCTGGTAGACCCGCCTTGCGCAACGCCTCCAAGTGACGGCTCCAGCCATCGGGTTCGGTGGCGGGCGAAGCTGGCTCATCAGCTTGACGCCTGAGCCACGGTAGCGGCCAGGCCATTAATAATTCTCCAGCCGTTCGCCGGGCATGGCGTACTGCACCCGCTGATACAGCGGGAACACCGTCGAATAACCCGGCACCGGCACAGGATCGCTGCCCGCCAGGTGCGGGAACACGTACATCACCAGATCGGGATTGGGCAGGCGGTGAAACTGGCGCTGGATTTCATTGGCTGCCGTGCGCGTGTAGCGGGCCTGTTCAGCGGGCGCCGCCTGAATGTCGGCATCGGTGAGCGGACGGCGCAGGCTTTGGCGGGCGTCGAGCAATTGCCGGCCAACGGCACTGCCGTCGCCGTCCGCCGTCTGCTGCCGCCAGATGTCCTGCATCGTTCGGTCGCCGTGGGTCAGCAGATCCTCCTTGTTGGTCGCACAGCCTGCGGTAGCGATGACCAGAACGAGCACGAGGGATTTAATCGAGTTCGATGGCATGGGTTTCTCCCAAACGGTGATCGACCTTGCGGCCTTCGGGGTCGTAGTCGATGGCCAGGGGTTTTTCCAGATGGATGGCGACTGGCGCGCCCGGTTCGACATACACGGCTGCGAACGCCTGGCCGTAGAGCTTGTTCACCCACTGCGACATCTCCTGTACGCCGCCGGCCAGGATGCGACCCATCGCCTCGTTGCCGCTGATGCCGACCGTGCCGATGGAGCCGTTAGGCGAGTTGACAACCGACATCTGCCCACTGCCGGACTTGATGAACGAGGCCGCGCCGGCCCCTGCCGCTGTGATCAGCGCCTGCGTGCCCAGGTACTGCTGGGCGTTGCTGCGGCGTTCGCCGCTGACGCAGGGAATGCCGTGCGGATCGCTGATCCAGCCCAAGCCGTTCTGCTGGCCGTTCTGGCTGTTGCTCTGCTGATTGCTGTTCTGCGCGTTGCCGTTGCGGTCGTCGGGAATGGTGCGGATCGTGCCGTCCTGAAAGACGAAGGTGATCGAGCGCACTTGGCCGCGCACGCAGGAAAGCGCCCAGTCGCCAGATGCCGTGCCGCTGAACACTGCGCCGGCCACGTCGGGAATGTCGATGCCGTTGGCCGTCAGGTTGTCCGCACCGACCAGCACCTTGAAGGGATAGGGGTCATTCACGGTTCCATCAATGGGCACGCGGCCAATCAGCGCGGTCATGGCGACCGATCCCATCAGGGTGGCGTTGGTCGGCACCGTATAGACGGCTTGGGTACTGGCGCTCTGGGTTGTCGTTCCCGGCCTTCGCTCGATGCGCGGACCGGGGTCGGCGAGGGGTTCTGCTGCGCTATCGAGCGAGCGCTGCGCGGGGTCGAAGCGGGTCGGAAAGCCGGGCTTGGCCGCAGGGTTGCCACTGCTACCGACATTGCGGGCATCACCCGCACGGGTATCGTCGGGTTCGATCCAGTGCATCCCGCCATCCGCGCCGCCCATCCCTTTGGCGTCACCGTCGCGCAAGCCCAGCCCCACCGGCAGATCGGCATGACCATCCCGATTGCCGAGGCTGTCCAGTTTGCGTTGCAGTTCGCCGAGCAAGCCTTCAGTCTGCTGCCGGTCGTTCGCCCACTGCTCCTGATCGCGGCGCAGGCTGGTACGTTCGGACTCCAAGGCTGTGCTGATGCGCTGGTCGATGGCGGTTTCGCGCTGGCGCAGGCGTTCGTTCTCGGAACGCTGGGTTTTGTTGTCGGTTAATGCGGTTTTCAACTCGCCGCGCAACTGCTTGACCTGCGCCACCAAGGTAGCAACCGTATCGTTCGGCGTATCGCCTTCGATGCCCAGCGCTTTCATTTCGTCGGGTGTCAGCCGGCTGGCGGTTTGAGTGCTTGATGCAGGCTCTTTGCCGTGACCGGCAAAGAGGCGAATGCCGACGAATACGACCAGCAGCGCCACGGGGATCATCAGCCATTTGAGCAAGCCGTTACTGCGCATGGCTGGCCTCCGTGCCGGTACGGAGGACTTCTGTCTCGTTCAGGTTTGCCGCCGGATCGAAGCGGGCTATGGCGGGCAGCAGGGACTGCGCCAGGCCGTGTCCGCGCGTCACCAGATAGAGCACTGTCGTATCCTCCGGTGTTCCGCGCGGCCCGAGGCTCTCGTGCTGGAAGGTCGCGCTGACGAAATCGCCTTGCAGCGCCCGCGGGTCGAGCGCGATCCGACCCGCACCGCTATGGGTCAGGCGTACCGCCGTCACCCATTGATCTTCCAGCCGCCAGGCAGCGAGCGGGATCGCCCGCACGGGCAGCGTCGGCAGCAAGGCGTCGAGATTCAGGTCGCGGGGCAGATTGACGCGCATGACGCCGCGCAAGGGTTCGACGGTGCGTAGCGGCGCGTAGAGGTTTTG
>WQUQ01000065.1 GCA_009782025.1 Desulfobulbus sp.
TTTCGCAATAGAAACTGAAATAATTTTACCTCGATAGCCTATATAAATCTGGATTTGTCTGGTTTTAACTATTCAAGTTTTTAATGGAAATTGGAATTAGTACCCGGCTGTGGATAAGTGGTGTGGTTTTTCCTCCTTTGTTGGTGGTGTCATTGGGTGCGGGCAAAGCCGCGAAGGGCGTAGCCCGAAGCGGCTTTGCCCGCACCGCGCTTCAATCGTCGGTCTGGATTGGCGGTTGCCATTGGTCTTCATCACGAGCGCCCTGGCCTTGATTTGTTTCCTGGCCGTGGCGCTACTGTGTGCAAACCGATAGCTCTCGTTTCGTGTCCTTGACCGGGATAGGCGACCAGCCAGAATGCACGACTCGCGCATGTGCTCGAGCGCCTGCGTGAAGGCACTCAGCTTGCCTGATACCGCTCTGCGTCGGTAGCGCGGCTCAACTTCCGTCGGCGTCTTGACCCACTTCTTCACCGTATTGCGCGATAACCCCGTCCGCCGCGCTATCTCACTTAACGAAATCCGGTCACGGAAATGCAGCCGCTTGACCTTCCCAATCATGTCCATGGTAATCACTCAATTCTCAGATGGTCAGTTTTCGGGCGGCGTCAACAGGCCATCCCGACCTGACTCAATCCAACGGGCCTCTACGAAAACCGGAGCGATTCACCGCGACTTCCGATTCCTACCGCGCTCAATTGCTTGGGTTGACATGAATTTCATGCGATCGCCCTGGGCTTGTTGTGCTGTATCAAAACAGCATTCGCCCCGATCGCTATAATCATCAATTTTGCATTCCTGACAGGAGCGAACATGGCCGCTGTAATGCCCGCCCCGGCTGCCAGCCGGCATCTGATGTCCGGCAACGAGGCCGTCGCCCGCGCTGTTTGGGAGGCCGGGGTCAAGGTTGCCGCGGCCTATCCGGGCACGCCGTCGACGGAGATGATGGAGGTCATTTCGACCTATCCCGATCTCTACGCCGAGTGGTCGGTCAATGAGAAGGTTTCGCTGGAGGTCGCCATCGGCGCGGCTTATGCCGGCTCGCGGGCGTTTTGCTGCATGAAGCATGTCGGCCTGAACGTCGCCTCCGACGCGCTGATGACCTTGACCCTGACCGGCGTCATCGGCGGCCTGGTGATCGCCGTCGCCGATGACGTTGGCCTTTCTTCCTCGCAGAACGAGCAGGATTCCCGCTACTGGGGGCGCTTTGCCCATGTGCCGGTGCTGGAGCCGGCGGATTCGCAGGAAGCCTACGCTATGACGAAGGCGGCCTTCGATCTTTCCGAGCGTTTCCAGGCGCCGGTGATCCTGCGCATGACGACGCGCATCAATCATGTCAAGTCGCTGGTCACCGTGGGCGAGCGTGTGCCACACGTCGGGGCCGGTTTCAAAAAGGAGCCGGGGCGTTTCGTGATGGTGCCGGGCAATGCCGTCAAGCGCATTCCGCTGATGCACCAGCGCGATGGGGCGTTGCGCGCGGCGGCTGAAGAATCTCCGCTCAATGTCATCGAGGATGGCGATGACCGGCGCGTCGGCTTCATCGCCTCCGGCCCGGCTTACATGCACGTCAAGGAATCCTTCCCGGATGCGCCGGTGTTGAAGCTCGGCTTTTCCTGCCCGGTGCCGGTCGACAAGTGCCGCGAACTGGCGGCCCTGGTCGAGCGGGTCGTGGTGGTCGAGGAAGTCGAGCCGCTGGTCGAGACGGAGTTGAAGGCCCAGGGTCTGAAGGTGCTGGGCAAGGAGATTCTGCCGTTGCAGGGCGAGTTGTCGCCGAACGTGTTGAAGCCGGCGATCGCCCGGCTGCTCGGCGAGCCGGAACCGGAGCCAGCGCCGGTCGCGCCGCTGGCGGTGTTCCCGCGGCCGCCGACCATGTGCGTGGCCTGCCCGCATCTCGGCGTGTATTACACGCTGTCGCAGGTGCGCAATATCAATATCGCCGGCGACATCGGCTGCTACACGCTGGGCGCGGGGCATCCGTGGAATGCGCTCGACACCTGCGTTTCGATGGGCGCGGCGATGGGCGTCGCGCTGGGCATGGACAAGGGCCGCGGCGAGTCGGACAAGGACAAGCGCATCGTCGCCGTGATCGGCGATTCGACCTTTCTGCACATGGGCATGCAGGGCCTGCTCGACATGGTGTACAACAAGGGCAATGTCACCGTCCTGCTGCTCGACAACCGCGCCGTCGGCATGACCGGCGGCCAGGACAACCCCGGCAATGGCCGCGACATCCACGGCGAGGAAGCGCCGCGCATCGACTTCGCCAGGCTGGTGGCAGCGCTTGGGGTCAGGGAGGAGCGCATCCACGTCGTCGATCCCTACCAGTTGCCGATCCTGTTCAAGACCATCCGTGAGGAAATCAAGGTGCCGGAGGTCTCGGTCATCATCACCAACCAGCCCTGCGTGCTCATCAAGGATTACCACAAGCAGAAGCCCTACGAAGTCATCGCCGACCAGTGCAACGGCTGCGGCAACTGCATCGAGGTCGGCTGCCCGGCCATCCACGTCACCCGCCGCGGCAAGGAGGTCAAGGCCAGCGGCCGCGAAGTCGAGCTTGCCTTCACGCGCATCGAGAGCGCGGTGTGCACCGGCTGCGGCCTGTGCGTTCAGCCCTGCGCGCCAAAGGCCATCGTGCACCACACGCCGACAGCGCCAATCCAGTTCGTCAAGGAAGGAGGCCGGGCATGACCACAACGCCCCAACTCTCCACTCTCGACTCTCCACTCCCCAACTCTCGGCTCTCGACTCCCCGCTCAACCACCACCAACATCCTCGTCGTCGGCATCGGCGGCCAGGGTGTCATGACCGCCACCGAGATTCTCGCCGAGGCGGCCATCGCCACCGGCCACGATGCCAAGAAAACCGAAGTCGCCGGCATGGCGCAGCGCGGCGGCGTCGTTTCCTCGCATTTGCGCTTCGGCCCGAAAGTATTGTCGCCGCAGATTACCCCCGGCACCGCCGACCTGCTGCTCGGCTTTGAATCCGCCGAGGCGATGCGCTGGCAGCACATGCTGAAGCCCGGCGCGATCACGCTGATGAACACCGCCCGCCTGGTGCCGCCGGTGGTCGAACTGGGGCTGTTCGACTACCCGGACGATCCGCTGGCGGCCATCCGCCGCGGCGGCAACCCGGTGATCGCCTTCGACGCCACCGTCATCGCGCAGGAACTGGGCGACATCCGTCTCGGCAACACGGTGATGCTCGGCGCCATTGCCGACCATCTGCCCCTCCCGGCCGAGACGCTGCTCGCCAGCGTGCTCAAGCGCTTCCACAACAAGGGCGAGAAACTGGTCGATCTCAACCGCCGCGCTTTTGCCGCCGGCCGGGCGGCGGTCGTCCGCGTCGGGGAAGCAGCCGCCTGATATGGAATTTTTCAGGTCATTCCATTTCCCAATCAACCGATGACTTTGTCGGCTTCGCTTGTCGTACAACCGTACTGTCTACGCTTCGCCTTCGCGTCCTCGGCTGATTGAAAAATGGAACAACGGGATAGCCAGCCATGTTCCTGATACCCTATCTGCGCAACGTCACCCGGCCGCATTTCCCGGTCGGCGTGGTTTTGCTGGTGGCGATCAATCTGTTCGTTTTCTTCGGTCCGCAGCAGCGCGATGACGGGCGTTACCAGCGCGCCCTCGACTATTACGCGCAAAGCATTCTGCCGCGCCTGGAACTGCCGGCCTATGCCGATTATCTGAAGAAGCAGCGGCGCGCCGACGATCTCAAGCAATTCGAGCGACTGGGCCGGCGCCCGGAGAGTCTGCCTTACGCCCTCCGTCTGATGGACAAGGACGCGCCCTTCATGCGCAACCTGCGGGCCGACCAGATCATCACACCCGAAAACGAGGATTACGCCCAGTGGCGGCAGGCGCGCGGCTATTTCGACCGCGCCATCGCGGCCATCACCGTCGAGCGCTACGCCTTCCACACCGACCAGCCGACGCTGCTGACCGCCGTCACGCACCAGTTTCTGCATGCCAACATCGGCCACCTGCTCGGCAACATGGTGGTGCTGATCGCCATCGCGCCGGCCGTCGAGGCCCTGCTCGGCACCGGCCTGTTTCTGCTCATCTACCTGCTCGGCGGGTTGGGCGCGGTGGCGATGCACTGGTTGATCGCCGGTTCCGGCGGTGGCTTGGTCGGCGCCTCGGGGGCCATCTCGGCGACCATGGGCGCGTTCGCCGTGCTGCTGCGCTGGCGGCGCATTCCCTTCTTTTATTTCGTCGTCGTCTATTTCGACATCGCCCGCGCCCCGGCGCTGATCGCCCTGCCGCTCTGGCTGGCCAACGAGGCGTTGCAGATGATCTGGAACGGCAACAGCCAGGTCGCCTATGGCGCGCATATCGGCGGCCTGGTGACCGGCGGCCTGCTGGCCTGGCCCTTTCTCGGCCGCGCCAACGCGCGTTTGCTGCCGGCAGGCGGCGGCGAAACGGCCGAGGAAAACGGCTCGACCCCCGTCCAGGCGTCGGCCCGGCGCTATCTGGCCGACGCTCGCCGGGCCGTGCGCAACAATGCGTTCGAGCAGGCCCGCCGCGCTTATGCCAAGGCGGCGAAACTGGCGGAAGCCGGCGGCGATCTCGCCGATTGGCGCGAATGCTTCAACGTGCTGAAGCTCTCGCCGGGCAGCGAGGAATTCCACCAGGCGGCGCGCGCCTTTCTGCGCCTGCGGGGCAACGACCGGGAAACACAGGATTTCGTTCTGGAAGTTTTCCGCGCTTACGTCGCCCTGGCCAAGCCGCGCCCCGACCTCGATGCCGAACTGCTGGCGCAGTTGAGTCAAGGCTTTCGCCGCCACGGTTGCGCTGCCGAACTGGAGCGCATCGCCCGCCTGCTGCACGCCGTCGCCCCGGCCGATCCGCGTTGCCGCGAGGCCATCCTGGCCGCAGCGAGCGCCCACTACGGCAGCGGCGACGCCCGCCGCGGCGCGGATCTGACGCGGTTGGCGGAAGAACGGCCGCCGGGCTGATCCCTGCTTACCGCTCCCCCGGATCGACAGCAGCCGTTTCCTCATCGGCCTGCCAATGCTTCTGGCCGTAACCGGTGACGCCGACCAGGACGCGCACGACGCCGTAGCTGAGCCAGCGCAGCAGGCGCGAATGCCAGGGGTGGCGGTTCAGATCTTCGCGGCGCACCTCTCTGGCCCCGGCCCGCATCGCCGTCTCGATGCTGGCGCGCAATTGGCCGGCGAAGGCGCGGTCGAGCGCCGCCAGGTTGGCTTCCTTGGCCAGCAGCAGGCTGAACGGGTCGATGTTCGATGAGCCGACGGTCGCCCATTCGCCGTCGACGACGGCCACCTTGGCATGCATGAAGCTCTTTTCGTACTCGAAGATGCGGATGCCCCATTCGAGCAGCAGGCTGTACAACGCCCGGGTGGCGGAGCGCAGCAGGGGATGATCGGTCTTGCCCTGGAGCAGCACGGTGATGCGCACGCCGCGCCCGGCCGCCGCGCGCAGCGCGCGAACGAAGCGGACGCCGGGCAGGAAATAGGCATTGGCAATGAGAATTTCCTCGCGCGCCGTGGCGAAAGCCTCCAGATAGGCGTTCAGGATGTCATTGCGGTGGCGGATATTGTCGCGGATCAGCAGGACGGCGCGCTGCGTGCCGCATGGCGTTGAACTGGACGCGATCGGCGATGGCTGGCGGTAGCGGTGCTTGAAATTGGCCCAGGCGACGATTTCCCACATCCGCCGCATGGTCTGGAGCATCGGTTTGATCAGCGCGCCCTCGACCTGCACGGCGTAATCGTAGCGCGGGCGCAGTCCCGGCGGCGCGTTGTCGTCGTCGATGATGTTGATGCCGCCGATGAAAGCCAGCCGGGCGTCGATCACCGCCAGTTTGCGGTGCATCCGGCGCAGGCGGTGGCGGCGCAAGCGGAAACGGCCGAGCAGGCTGCCCAGTTCGGGCCGGTAGAGCATGGCGCGCACGCCGCCGGCGGCCAGTTGCGGCAGGAAATCGGCGCTGAAATTGCGGCCGCCGAAGCCGTCGACGATGACATTGACGACGACGCCGCGAGCGACGGCGCGACAAAGGGCATTGCTGACTTGCCGGCCGATCTCGTCGTTGGCGTAGATGTAGCTTTCGAGAAAAATTTCGCGGCGCGCCGACGCGATGGCGGCGAGCAGGGCGGGGAAATAGTCGACGCCCGAATTCAGCAAGGTCAGGCGATTGCCGGCCAGGTAATCAGTTGGCATTGCGGGTGAGGTGCGCCGACAGCGCCGCGTGATCGGAAATTTTCGCCCACGGCTGGCCGTGGTGGACTTCGGTGCGCTGCACCGTGAAGCCGCGCACATAGATGCGGTCGAGACGGAACATCGGCATCGCCGCCGGAAAACTGCGCACCGGGGAACGTCCTTGATGGCCGAAAACCTCGCTCATGCCCAGGCTTTTTTCCAGCAGCCGGCCGGCCCCGTTGCCCCAGTCGTTGAAATCGCCGGCGACGATCAACGGCGCCGTCGGCTCGTCCATGCGCTTCAGGTAGTCGGCCAGTGCGGCCACCTGTTTGCGCCGGGAATAACCGAACAGCGACAGATGGGCGCACACACAATGAACAGGCGATCCTTCCGGCAGTTCGATACGGCAGTGCAACAAGCCGCGTCGCTCGAATTGCAGGTGGGTGATGTCCTGATTGTGCACATGCCGGATCGGGAAGCGCGACAGAATGGCGTTGCCGTGATGGCCGTGGTCATACAGCCTGTTGCGGCCATAGGCCGTGGCCTGCCAGACATCCTCGGCGAGAAACTCGTGCTGCGCCGCCGTCGGCCAATCGGGGTGACGTTCGGCGTGACCCCGGTGCAGACCCTGCACCTCTTGCAAAAAAACAATGTCGGGATTGAGATGGCGCAGGCATTCGCGCAATTCGTGCACCATCATTCGCCGGTTGAATTGTGAAAAGCCCTTGTGGATGTTGAACGTGGTGATGTGCAGCGCGGGCGGGGTCATG
>WQUQ01000066.1 GCA_009782025.1 Desulfobulbus sp.
TGGCTGCCCAGCGTGTAGCCGATCGAGGCCAGATCCGCCGCCACGGTGTCGGTCCGCCCGGTGTCCGGGTCGTAGGTGTAGAACACGAAACGATGGCTGCCGTCGCCCAGCGTATCCACGGCGCGCAGGTAGCCCAGCACCTCCGTTGGTTGGCCGCCGTTCGTGCTGTCGTTGTAGGCCAGCCGCACCAGTTGCTTGTCGATGTTGCCTGCCGCCGCCAGCGCGTCGTACTGCTCCTTGCTCAGCACCAGGTATTGGCCGTCCTCATTGACCGTGCTCAGCCAGGTGTCGCCCTGCACATCCACCGTCACCGCTTGCAGCGCCCGCACGCCTTGCCAGTAGCTGTCGTAGTCGCTCAACTGGCTGTCGATGCCCGAGAGGATTTGCGCCGTCACCACCGGAATGGCTTTTTCGCTGGCGGTGGCCATGTCGCCGAGTTCACCGTCGAGCAGCGAGCCGCCGTTCAGCGTGATGCTGACGCTGCCCGCCTCCGAATACACGGCCGCGAGCGGGCCAGCCCATGACGTGGGCTTGACCAGCGACAGGTCGGCGTTCGCCTTGACCTGGTTGACATAGATGTTCTTGTCCAGCGCGTTGAGGGCGCTGCCGCTCTGGCCGCTGAGCAGGCCGGCCTGGGCGGCGAAACCCTTGCGCGCGTCGATGTTGAGCGCCTGGCTCGCGGTGCCGATGGCGCCGTAGCCGGCGTTGAGTTCGATGACGTTGGCGCTGACCGCGGCCACCGTCGAATGCTGGGTGTAGTTATAGATGCCGCTCATCGCGGTGATGTAGACATTGCCGAGCGTCGAATTGACATTATCCAAGTACAGCCACGAGCTCAGGCCGCCGGCCGAGAAGCTGTTGATGCGGATGTCGTTGCGCGCCGTCACGCTGGTCGAGCCATGCGTGCCGAGCACGTTGATGGTGACCGCGCCATTCTTGGCCACCGCCGTCACGTTGAGCTTGCCGCCCGTGCTGGCCACCGCGTCATCGACCAATTGGCCGTCGGTCAGGCGCGCCATGATGCCGGCGTTCCGCGTCATGCCGATCGAAGACGAGCGAGATTCCAGGTACACGCTCTGCCCATTGCCGACCGTCAAGTTGCCAACCACCGAGATGCTGCTGGTGCTGTAGATGGTGATCGCGTTCGCCAAGGTGGTCGAAGGCAGGAAGTCGATCGTGATCGGCTGCGAGGCCGGCACGTAGTAGGTGAAGAGTTCGGTGTTGGTCTCTTTCTCGACGACGTCCCAGGTCTTCGTTTTGTAGCGCATCCAGCCGCCGCCGGTTTCATTCTCGTTCACGATTTCCTTAATGTGGCCGCTGGAATAGTTGGCGTAGGCGACGGTGAATTGCGTGGTGTCGATTGAGGTGCCGCTGGTCTCCACATACTTGTACCAGTAGCTGACTCCCAAGATCGTGTACTGGAAAGCGCCTGGGTCGTCCTTGCTGGCTGGCACTAAGTACCGATAGACAGAGCCCGCCACCGTCTCCGGCACGACCACCGTCTTAAGATCAACACCCTTGTCAGTCAACTGCTGCCTGAGCGCGGCGGGAATGTCGCCCTCGCTGATATAGGCCACCACGACGGATTTCTGCACCGGCCGCTCCTGGTCGTAGGATGTCAGCGGATCACTCTTCTTCACGTCTTGATCGCTGAGCAAGCCCCACAGATCGACCTTGTCGCCGAGCAGGTTGAAGTGCTCGTAGGTGTAGTGCGTGGTGGTGGTCGTGCCCGAATCCCAGCCCATGACCCAGACCATCATCTGGCCGGGCGCGGGCGTGTAGCTGAAGCTGGTGGTGACGCCATTGGTCAGATTTTGCGTCTCGACGACGTTACCGGCCTGGTTGCCGTTATAGAACCATGCGTAGTCCGGCTGGTTGCCGGTGGCGGCGATCTGCGTGAATTGGTTCCACTGCGTATGAACGACCGTGGCGGCGCCGCTCGCGTCGAGCTGCGTCACGTACTGGTCCTTCTGCATCCGCGCCGTATCGACAATGGTGATGCTCCCCTTGCGGTAGGTGCTGACGTCGATGGCGTTGACCACCAGCGCGTAGCTGGTCTGGTTGTCGATATAGACCGAGGGGTAGCCGTTGGCGACGATCAGATCACCATTGCCCACCGAGATGATCTGCCCGGTCAGTGTGATGCTGCCGCCCGCCAGCCGCACCGGGTCGATGATGATGCTCTGCGTGGCGTAGTCGAAATAGCCGGTGATGGCGCCATAGCTCTTCAGGCTGCCGTCGGCGCTGTAATAGACGCCCGTGACGGCCTTGCCGTTGGCGTCTTGCAATGGCGCATTTTTGTTGCCAGGTGCGAAGGCGCTCGTGATGCGGATATAGGCGTCGGTGATGCCGCTCTGGATCTTGCCGTCGATGTTCAGCGTCAGCGCCGAAATGTTGATCGAGCCGAGCGCGAAGATGCCGGGGTTGCTGACGTTCTTGAGATAGTCGTTCGTGAAGTTGCCCAGCGTCTTATAGTTCCAGCTCACCAAAGACCCGGATTGTCCGGCCCATCGGGCGTTGTCTTTGAGATCGGTCAGGATGCTCTTCCAGTTGTTCATCAGGTCGATCGGGTTCGACCCGGTGTTGAACCAGCCGTCGCTGATGAGGCTGAAATTGCCCTTGGCCGCGATGTCCAGGCTTTGGGCGCTGATGCTGCCGGTGACGCTGATGCTGCCGAGCGAATTCATCACCTTGACCCGGCCGAGCGGGTTGGCCACCGCGCCGAGCAGGCTCATATCCACCGGCCTGCTGGTGATCAGCGCGACCATCGCCGGGTCTTCTCCGGCCAGCGAGCCGCCGTAGGGGTCATTCGCCCAGCCATTCTTGAACTGGCTGATCGTGATGTCCCCGGCCACGCCGGCGGCAGCGCCGTCGAGCGCCAAATCGTTGACGTAGACGTGGCCGACGTTGAACACCTTCAGGCCGCCGCCCGCGCTCGGGCGGATGACGGTGCCGTCGAGGATCACCGCGTCATGGACGTTGAGCGACAGCGGCGAGTCGTTGACGATGTTGATCTGGGCTTTGCCGCGCGCCTCGATGTGGCCGCGCTGCGCGTCCTCGACGTGGTAGGCGTTGATGAAGACCGAACCACCCGAGGCGTAAACATCGGGCACATTCAAATAGAAGGTGTTGAACGAATCCACGGTGTACATCGTGCCGTTGTCCACGTAGGCCAACTGGCTGTCGGCTAACTGCTGCTGCAAGGCGGCGATACCCGCGTTGTAACGGGCCACGGCGGCGACGTCGGCGGCATGCTCGCTCTTCAGGTTGATGAGTTGGTTGATTTGCTCGGTGATGATATTGGCCTGGCTGGCGTAGAGCAGCCCCGGCGTCGGCGTGTCCACCGTCTTGAGCACGTAATAGACCGTGCCGAGCGTGGCCATTGTATCGGCGGCGAAGGTCGAACTGATCGCGCCGTTCTTCTCGGCCTGCGTGATGTTCGAACTGCTCCAGTAGCTGTTGCTGTAGTCTTCCGTCGCCAGATCGAGGTTGCGGCTGGCCCCGGCGGTGTAGCGGTAATAGTTTCCGTTGACATTGACCACCATGCCGTTCGTGACGTTGATCAGAACGTCATCGGCCTTGAAGGCGACCAGTTGGTATTGGGTGTCGATGTTGACCTTGCCGCCGGAGCCGTCGCTGTTGGTCGAATTCGCGCCGAGCAGTTCGTCGAGGATTTTTTGCACGGTGGCGGTGTCCAGCGTGTTCCGGGCCGCGAGCGTCTGGGCGTCCAACCCCAGCGATTCGAGCAGCTCTTCCGGCACCACGAACATATTGCTGGCGCTGTTGACGCCGGCGATGATCGTCGTGCCCGTGTTGGTGCGCACCGTGCCGGCGGTGGTATCCACAACCGGGTCGCTGAGCTTGGCGGTTGGATTGGCGGTTGAATCGTCGTTGATGCCGATGACCTGCACCGAGCCATCGACATGCGCCTGGTCGAGCGTGCACGCGCTGGTTTCGAGGTGCACGTTGCGCTGGGCGCGGATCAGCGAGGCGCCGCCCGCGTCGTCGATGAGGACGTTGTTGTTCTGCCGCGCAATGGCGCCGCTTTTCACGAGCGGCAGCGTGCCCACGCCGTCGAGGGTGAAGCCGACGTTGTCGGTGGCCATGAGCAAACCGTCGTCGGTGACGCCCGGGCCGTTGCCGGCGAGCAAACTGACCGAGTCGCCCTCGATCTGGCTGTTGTCAACGAGTATATTATTGGTCACGCTCAGATCGTTCTTGCTGTCGGACTGGCTGGCGGCGACCACCGCCACCACCATGACATCGCTGGCGGTGCTGGTCACCGCTTCGGTGTAGGCGGAGAGCAGCACGTCGCCGAAGGTGTTCTTGATAAAGGCGCCCTTGGCCGCTACCTGGGTCAGCGCGCCCGTGGCGTCGATGTGGTTGGTCGAGAGCGTCAGGTCGAAGCCTGAGATGCCGAGAATCTTGTTCTTCGAGGTGTACCGGATGTCGTTGAACGCGCCCACGTCGAGCACACCCGGCGCGTTGTAGTCGCCGATGGCCTTGACCACCGTCATGCCGGGGCTGTCGATGGTCGATGCGCCGGCGCGGTTGCCCGTAATGTTGACCAGCGCCTGCGGGTTGATCGTCACCTTCTGGCTGTCGACATCGACGCTGCCGAGCGCGACCGTGAAGCCGCTCAAGCTGGAGTTGCCGCGCACCGTGTTGCCGGCGCCAATTTGCACGACGCGGCCGATGACTTGCGCGCCACCGCTGCCGCCGC
This sequence comes from Desulfobulbus sp., assembly GCA_009782025.1. GTDB lineage: Bacteria > Pseudomonadota > Gammaproteobacteria > Burkholderiales > Rhodocyclaceae > Azonexus. The sequence continues at coordinate 4,724 of WQUQ01000066.1, forward strand.
CGATGGTGACGATGGACGAACCTCCCACCGTCACCGTGACTTTGCCGCCGTGGCCGCTGACGCCGGCGATGGTGCCGGCATCGAGCGAGACATCGGTGGCAAGCCCCTGGCTGGCCTCGACGCTGACCAGCGTGCCCTGAATGAAGGCGCCGTTGGTGATGCTCACGCCCGCGGCCAGCTTGGTTTCGAGCGTCGCCTTGTCCACCGACACGTCGCCGAGCGCGATTTCAAGCCCGCGCACATTCACGGTGAGGCCGGCCTCACCGTTGCGGTCGGTTTGGCTGGAAGCGGCGACGTTGACGATGTCGGCTTTGAGCGTGGCCTGATCAACCGTGGCCTGGAGCGTGCCGCCCAGCGTGGTGCTGGCGCTCATCGCGCCGACGCCGACGACGCCGAGTGTGATCGCCTCGGCATAGGCCTGGCCGTAATAGGTGCCCAGCGCCTGGACATTGACCAGCCCCGGCGTGACCGTGCCGTCCAGGTTTGTGACGCTCAGCCCGTCCAGTTCGGCGCCGCCGCTGACTTCGGCCAGCGTGTCGGTGGCGATATTGACCGTCGCCGAGTTGACGTTGACCGCCGCGCCATAGAGGGCGGCGGCCACGGCGACGCCGGCGGTCTTGGTGTTGCTGAAATCGACCTGGGTGTTGGCGATGACGTCGATCTCGGGCGCGGCAATTTGCGCGCCGGAAACGCGGGCGGTGGTTTTGTCCTTGGCCGTGTTGCTGGCCGTGCCCACACCCACGGCACCGCCGACGATGCCGACGGCGATGCTGATCTGGCTCAGGTCGATCGACGATTGCACCTGCGTGTTGGCATCGACTTGCACGCCGCCGAAGGAAAGCACTTTGCCGGCGCCTTTGACTTCGGCCGTGACCTGGTTGCCGGTTGTGCTTGTGACCGCCGCGCCGCCGCCCGAGGCGGCCAACCCCAGGCTGGCCGCGATGGAAGCGGTAACGGCGTCTATGTTGTTGAAGGCGGTGTTCTCGTGGGCAAGCACGCGCACGGCGTCGTAACCGCCGGCGTTGCGCTTGTCGGCCGTTTCGATGGCGGCGCGCACGCTGTTGTTCGCGCTGTTGTCAACCTGAGTGACGGCCACCGCCACGTCGGCGCCGACAACCGCCGCCGCCGCCGCGACGCCGTAAGCGCCAGATTTGAGGATGCTGCTCTTGTCGCCGGCTTCGACGATGAGCGAACCGGCCTCGCCGTTGATCCCGGCTTCAACCTGGGAATTGCTGATGACGGCGGTGGTTTCGCTGGCGAAGCTGTTCGTGACCTGCGCCCCCGAACCCGCAGCCGCGATGCCTCCCGCCGCGACGGCGAGCGTACCGGCGAAGACCATGGAACCGATGGTTTCGCTCGAAAGCGCCTGCACGCTCACGTCGCCCTTGTTGACGGTAATGGTGCTGTTGTCGATCCGGGCGCTGGCGCCGTTGGTCGTGCCGCCGTACGTGCCGAAGCTGTTTTCGGCCAGCGAAACGCCCAGGCTCGCCGCCAGGCCGGCCGCCGACAGGGTGCCGGCGGCGGCGCCGGTGGTGTTGTCGATGCTGGCGTCATTCGTCGCCTTGACTTCGACGCCGGTTTCGGCGGTGATGGTCGAGCCGCTGATCGACGCCGACACCGCGTCGGCCGCCAGGTTGACGCTCTCCGCGCCGGCGCCGGCGAGGGAAGCGCCCATGAAACCCAGCGCCAGCGAGGCGGCGATGGCGTTGCTGTGGAGATCGGCTTTTTCTGTGGCGTCCACCGTAAGCTTGTCGGAGACGCCGATCGTCGAACCGGTGATCGACGCGCTGACCTTGTTGCCCGCGACGTTTTGCATGGTGGACGCGCCCACCGCCACCTCCACGTTACCGTCGAAGCCCAGCGCCGCGCCCACCGACTTGCCTTTCAATGTGGTCAGGTCTTCGGCGCTGACCATGACGGCCCTCAGTTGCGCGTAGCTGTTGCTCGCATCGCTGAGGGTGTTGAGTTTGGAGTTGGAGATATGCGCATCGACCGTGCCGAGCGATTTGTTGTCCACCACTGACGCGGCCACCGCGACGGAGCCGCCGCTCAATGTACCGGCCAAGCTCGCGCCAACCGCCGTGGCGCTGAGGGTGCTGATGTTCGCCGCATGGACGCTCAGGCTGTCCGCGACGCGGCCTGTACCGATGGCCTTGAGGTTTTCGACATAGGCGGTGGTTTTCGCCCGCGTGACGTTGCT
>WQUQ01000067.1 GCA_009782025.1 Desulfobulbus sp.
GGAATGACGCCGAAATATTGCCGGAAGTTGTTTTCCGCCTCGCCCGGTTCGACGCGCTCGCTGGGACGCGCCGGTTTGGTCGCGCCCGGCCGGGGATAGACGGCATCGAGCGCGGCCTGGAATTCGAGCGCCGCGCCTTCGCCGCGCAGGCTGGAAAGGAGAATCAGGCCAGCCGCCGCTTCTTTCAGGGGCAGGCCGAGGCGGGCGGCGCGCTCAAGCTCGCGGCGGGCCAGCGCGGCATAGCCCTTGTTGATGGCCGCGACGGCGACGAACAGGCTTTTCAGCCTGGCCGGAATGGCGCCGTCCAGTTCGACGATTTCACGAAACAGCGCATAGCCCGAAACGGTGTAAGGAGCGATCTCGCACAGGAGATCGGATTCAAGCAGGGGATTCATATTTTCCATTCGATAGCCTCGTGAATTGCCCCAAGCCAGAGCCTGGGGTTTCTTCGCCACAGATACGGGACGCCTCGGCCCCGCCAACGCCCGTCGTTCCCGTCATGCATGACCGGGTTCGCGCTCGATCCCTGGTCAATTCACTTAGTCCAACTGACTTCATCGGGCCAACGGCGTGGCCATGAGTCTTTGAAGAAAATTGCAAAAATAAATTGGCTTGAGGGGCGACCAGCAGAATCACTTCTGACTCAAGACCCAGGCGACGAGCGCCTGTGCTTCATCCTCGCTGACCTTGGCCCTGGCGCCTGTGCCAGGCATGGGGTTGGCCCCCCAATGGCCGACGCCTCCCTCGCGGACCTTCTGCACGAGCATCGTTTCCACATTGGCCATGCCATTGTACTTCTTGGCGATGTCCCGGAAGGACGGCGCCTTCGGCATGTCTTTATCCACCGCGTGACAGCTCATGCATTCCTTCGTCTTGGCCAGTTCCGGCACCGCGTCGGCCGCCTGTGCCAGCGACAGGCCGAAAGCCGCCGCCAATCCGCCCATGACATGAATCAGTTTACAAACCTTCATTTGATGATCTCCTTTGTGTTGGAATGCAGGCCAGAACGGAGCGTGTGGAACCCCGGCCTCAAGTCTCATATGCTGTATCAGCGCCCCGCGAAAATAATATCGACCGACCGGACGGGCGTCAATTGATTTTTCACCGGCGCGAGTCCTGCTTTGTCAACAGGCATGTTGACTTGATTGACGTTGACACCCGACCGGTCGGTCGATTACCCTGTGCCTCGACAGCAAAGCGTCTGCTTGGGTGTTGTTGTGGGTGTTGTCGATTGGCTGCGGGTCGAGCGCCAGCTTCGAGCTTCAGCCTGGGGCGGTTTGCGTGATCGGGGAAACGCGCTGCGACATGGCGATCAATTGAATGAGGATTTCTTAAATGCATTTTGAACAATCGAAGAAGTCAATCGAGTGGATGGAGCGCGTTCGCAGCTTCATGGATGAATACATCTATCCGGCCATCCCGATCTATCACGAGCAAGCTGCAAAGATGGATCGCTGGAAGGAGACGCCGGCAATTTTCGAAGAGCTGAAAGCCAAGGCCAAGGCAGCGGGGCTGTGGAATATCTTCATGCCGCCTTCCGATCATGACGACGAGTTTTTCACCAGCGTCGGCCTGACCAATGTCGAATACGCGCCGATTGCCGAACTGATGGGCCGGGTGTCGTTCGCCTCCGAGGTGTTCAACTGCATGGCCCCGGATACCGGCAATTTCGAGGTGCTGCACCGTTACGGCACGGCCGATCAGAAGCGCAGGTTCATGCTGCCGCTGATGAACGGCGAGATCCGCTCGGCCTTCCTGATGACCGAGCCGGCCGTCGCCTCGTCGGACGCCCGCAACATCCGCACCGAAATTCGCCGCGATGGCGATGAATACGTCATCAACGGCCGCAAATGGTGGTCATCTGGCGCCGGGCACCCGCATTGCGGCTTTTTCATCGTCATGGGCAAGACCGATCCCAAGGCGGAAACCTACCGCCAGCAGTCGATGATTCTCGTCCCGGTCGGAACAAAGGGCGTCACGATCGTGCGCCATCTCGATGTCTTTGGCTTCGATCATGCACCGCACGGTCACTTTGAAGTCATTCTCGACAACGTTCGCGTGCCGGCCGAGAACCTGATTCTCGGCGAGGGGCGCGGCTTCGAGATCGCCCAGGGCCGCCTCGGGCCGGGCCGCATTCACCATGCCATGCGCACCATCTCTTCAGCCGAAGTGGCGCTGGAAAAGATGTGCGTGCGCCTGATGTCGCGCGAAGCCTTCGGCAAGCGCATTCACGAGCATTCGGTGTGGGAGGAGCGCGTCGCCGAGGCCCGCATCAATATCGAAATGGTGCGTCTGTTGTGCCTCAAGGCGGCCTACATGATGGACACGGTCGGCAACAAGGTGGCGCGCAACGAAATCGCCATGATTAAAGTCATCGCTCCGCGCGTGGCCCTGAAAATCATCGACGACGCCATCCAGGCCCACGGCGGCGGCGGCGTGTCGCAGGATTTCGGACTGGCCGAACTGTATGCCAACACCCGTATCGTGCGCCTCACCGACGGCCCCGACGAGGTGCATTGCCGAACGGTTGCCCGCCTCGAATGGAAGAAATACGAAGGGCGTCAGTACGCCGACATCAAGGCTTACTCGAAGTAAGGCAGGGGGCGGCGTCGGCGATTGCCGCCTGCTCGCCCCGCGGATTTCCCCTCCCTCGCCCCTTGGTGGGGGAGGGGGCGCGGCAGTACAAGCGGTGTGGCCCTCTCCCCCGGCCCCTCTTCCGCAAGCAAGCGAGGGGAGATCCAGATGGTAGTATCCGCGAGACAAACCCAAGCACAGGGTCATGAACATGGATGAATCGATATTGCAAGCCCGCGAGCGGGCCGACAAGCTGAAGCAGGATGTCGTCCGCTTCTGCGAGCGCGAAATGCCCGCCGACCTGCTCGCCAAATCCCGCCGCCATCAGGTGCTCGGCAAGGACGACTATGTCCGCTGGTTGCGCCTGCTCAATGACAAGGGCTGGGCCATCGCCCACTGGCCGCGGGAGCATGGCGGGCAGGGCTGGTCGCCGCTGGAGCGTTTCGCTTTCGAGGATCAACTGGCGCGCCTGGGCTGCCCCTGGGTCATCCCCTTCGGCGTCAAGTATGTCGGGCCGGTCATCTACACCTACGGCTCGGAAGCCCAGAAAAAGCATTTTCTGCCGCGCATTGCGACGACCGAGGATTTCTGGGCGCAGGGCTATTCAGAGCCGGAAGCGGGTTCCGATCTGGCCGGATTGCGCACTCAGGCTCTACGCGACGGCGATCATTACGTGGTCAATGGCCAGAAAGTGTGGACGACCTATGCCCAGTGGGCCGACTGGCTGTTCTGCCTGGTGCGCACCGACCGCGAGGCGCGCCCGCAAAGCGGCATTTCCTTTCTGCTCATCGACATGACGAGTCCGGGCGTCACCGTCAAGCCGATTCCGACCATGGATGGCTATGTCCACGTCAATGAAGTGTGGCTGGAAAATGTGCGGGTGCCGGTCGAGAACCTGGTGGGCAAGGAAGGCGCCGGCTGGACCTACGCCAAGTTCCTGCTCAAGAACGAGAGAACCGCCGGGGCCATCGTCGGCATGGCCTGGCATGCGCTGCACCGCCTGAAGGAACTGGCGGCGGAGCGCGGGCCGGGCGGGACCCGCCCGCTCGACCAACCGCTGTTGCGCAACCGCATCGGCGAGTACGAACTCGCCTTCCTGGCGCTGGAAGAAGCCGCCTATCAGGCCGTCGAAGCCATGATGGACGGCACGGAAACCGGCGGCGAAGCCTCCCTGATAAAGATTCGCGGCACCGAGCTGTATCAGGAAATCGCCCAATCCTGCGTCGAAGTCCTGGGGCCGGCGGGCATCGCCTACGACACGCTGGCGCTGCACAGCGGCGGTTTGCCGCCGCTCGGCCCGGATGATGCTGGCGGCATTCTCAAGGATCATTTCTACAACCGGGCGGCGACCATCTTCGGCGGGGCGTCCGAAATCCAACGCAACATCATCGCCAAGGGGGTTCTGGGGCTATGAGCGCCGATCTGGAAATGATTGCCATGTTGAGCGAGAGCGCCCGGCGCTACGCCGCCGATCGCTACGACTTTCTCCAGCGCCATGCGGTTCTCGGCGAGCCGCGCGGCTATAGCGGGGCCGCCTGGCGGGACTACGCCGAACTCGGCTGGCTCTCCCTGTGCCTGCCGGAAAGCGAGGGCGGGCTGGAGGCCGACGCGCTGGCGGTCGGGACGGTGATGGAGGTGGTGGGCAGCCATCTGCTGATGGAGCCGGTGCTCGCCAGCGCCGTCGTCGGCGCCAGCCTGGTGACCCGGCAGGCCAGCGCCGAGCAGCAGGCGCGCCTGTTGCCGGCCCTGGCCGATGGCTCCCTGAAGCTGGCCCTTGCTGCCGAGGAATGCGCATGGCGCAACGGCAAGTTGAGCGGCGCGGCGGCGGGCGTGCTGCACGGCGATGTCGCCAACCGCTTCATCGTCGGCGCCCGCGATGCCGATGGCGGCTTCGGGCTGTATCTGGTGGCTGCGGATTCGCCCCAGGTCAGCCGCAAATCCTATCGCCTGGTCGATGGGCGCGGCGCGGCCAGCGCGCGTTTCGACAACGCCGAGGCGGAACGCCTGGGCGATGACGGAAGCGCCGAGGCGGCCCTCGCGGCGGTATGCGACGAGGCGGTGGCGGCGCTGTGCGCCGAAGCCAACGGCATCGTCAAGATCCTGGTCGCCACGACCTGCGACTATCTGAAGGTGCGCCGGCAGTTCGGCCGGCCGATTGGCGACAATCAGGCGCTGCAACACCGGGCGGCCGACATGTACCTGCTCCAGCAGGAAGTCGCCGCGCTGACCAGGGCGGCGCAGCGCGCCCTCGGCCAGCCGGCGGCAGAGCGGGCGCGCATCGTCAGCGGCGCCAGGGCCTACATCGCCAACGCCGCCCGGCATGTCGCCAACGAGGCCGTGCAGATGCACGGCGGCCTGGGGGTTACGGAAGAACTCAATGTCAGTCATTATTTCCGGCGGCTGATGGTCAATGCGGCGCTGTTCGGCAGCCGCGACCAGCACTTCGTCCGCTTTGTGGACGCCACCCTGTCCAAGGAATGAAAGATGAGTGAACCGCCGGTGCAGTTGAAACGCGATGGCGCGATCGCCGAGATCCTGCTCAATCGCCCCGAAGTCATGAATGCCGCCAATCGCGATCTGGCGGAAAGTTTTCTCGCAGCCTGCCAGGCCATCGCCGCCGACAAGGGCGTCAGGGCCGTGCTGCTGCGCGGCGCGGGCAGGGCTTTCATGGGCGGCGGCGATCTGGCCGCCTTCCACGCCGAGCCGGAGCGTGCGGAAGACACCGCCAACGCCCTGATCCGGCCGCTCAACGCAGCGGTCCTGATTCTTGCCGAATTGCCGGTTCCGGTCGTCGCCAGCCTGCACGGCGCCGTCGCCGGGGCCGGGGTCAGCCTGGCGCTGGCTTGCGATCTGGCCATCGCCGCCGACAATGTGAAATTCAATATGGCCTATTCCCGCATCGGGGCGAGTCCCGATGTGTCGGGATCGTGGTCGCTGCCGCGCGTGGTCGGCCTGCGCAAGGCGATGGAAATCGCGCTGCTGGCCGAGAATATCGACGCGGCGGAAGCCCTGCGCCTGGGCCTGGTCAATCGCGTCGTCGCCGCCGCCGATCTCGCCGCCGAAACGGAAAACCTGGTGAAGCGCCTGGCCGCCGGGCCGAGCCATTCCTACGGCGCCATCAAGAAGCTGCTGCGCGCATCCCATGAGCATGACCTGCGCGCCCAGATGGAAGCCGAGCGCCTGGCCTTCTGCGGCTGCGCCTGCACCCGGGATTTCCGGGAAGGGATCGCGGCCTTCTACGACAAGCGCCCGGCGCGCTTCAGCGGATCGTAGCCGGCCATGCGCTCGGCAAAATTCACCGGATGCGACGGACTGCCGCTGGCGGCCGATGTGATCGGCGACCCGGAAAATCCGCCGGCCATTCTGCTGCACGGCGGGGGGCAGACCCGCTTTTCCTGGGGCGACACCGCGCGCGGCCTGGCCAATAACGGGTTTTACGTCATTTCCCTCGACCTGCGCGGGCATGGCGACAGCGCCTGGTCGGCCGAGGGCGCTTACGGCATCGAGCACTACATCGGCGACCTGAAACGGGTCTGCGCCACGCTTGGCCGGCCAGCCACCCTGATCGGCGCGTCGCTGGGCGGCATCTCCTCCCTGCTGGCGGTTGGCGAAAGCGATGAGCCGCTGGCCAACGCCCTGGTTCTGGTCGATGTCGCCCCCCACATGAACGAGACTGGCGCGGAGAGCATCAAGCGTTTCATGCGCAGCGCGCCGGATGGCTTCGCCTCGCTCGAAGAAGCGGCGCAGGCCATCGCCGCCTATCTGCCGCACCGGCCGCGGCCAAGCGATCTATCGGGCTTGCGCAAGAATCTGCGTCCGGGCAAGGATGGCCGGCTCCATTGGCACTGGGACCAGAGACTGCTCGAGGGCAATGTCGCCATGCTGTACAAGGACTACGAGCGGCTGTCCAAAGCCGCCCGCAATATCCGGGTTCCGGCGCTGCTCGTCCGTGGCGGCGGCAGCGAGGTAGTGACCGACGAAAGCGTGCGCGATTTTCTCGCGCTGATTCCGACGGCGGAATATCAGCTCATCAAGGGCGCTCACCACATGGTGGCGGGCGACAGCAATACCGCCTTCGGCGCGGCGGTGATCGATTTCATGCGACGCCAGGTTCATGGCCTTGCCGGCAACGGTTCATCCACCCCGATCAAGCGCTAGAAAAGGCGAAAATCATGCTGCATCCAATCACCATCAGTCACGATTTCGCGGCCTCGCCGGCGGCGGTCTGGGATCTCGTGCAGGATTTTGGCCACATCGAGCGCTGGTGGCCGACCGACGACCCCGCCGTGCAGATCGACCGGGTCGATATCGTCGGCGAAGGCTTCGGGATGATCCGGCACATTTACAAC
>WQUQ01000068.1 GCA_009782025.1 Desulfobulbus sp.
TCGGTCTATCTGGTCAAGGATGCCGGCGAGTTGCGGCAGACCCTGAAAGAACTGCAACACAAGCACATGGTGCTGATCGATACCATGGGCATGAGCCAGAAAGACAAACTGGTGCCGGAACTGACCGACATGCTGGCCGGCTGCGCCGTACAACGCTTGCTGCTGCTGTCGTCGACCTCGCGCGGCGACACGCTCGACGACGTGGTGCGCGCTTACCAGGGCGAGCGCCTGGCCGGCTGCATCCTGACCAAGATCGACGAGGCCGCCAGCCTGGCCACCGCGCTCGATGTCATCATGCGCCACGGCCTGCGCCTGCATTACGTCTCCAACGGCCAGCGGGTGCCGGAAGACCTGCATCTGCCCAACCGCGCCTATCTGCTGCACCGGGCCTTCAAGGATCTGCCGGAGGCCTCGCCGCACCGGCATGCCGGCATCGAACCGGCGCTGATGATGGCGAACGCCGGCCTGATGGCGGCCGGGGCGCATCATGGCTGATTTCCGCGTCGACCAGGCGGCCGGGCTGCGCCGGCTGCTCGGCGGCGGCCAGCAGTTGCAGGTGGTGACTTTCGTCGCCGGCTGCGAAGGCGTTGGCCGCAGCGTCGCCGTGGCCAATCTCGGCGCAGCTCTGGCCCGTCTCGGCAAGGAAGTGCTGATTATCGACGAGCATGCCGCACGCGACGACATCGCCGCCTCCTTCGGCCTGATGGCGCGCCATGACCTGCTCCATGTCGTGCAACGCGAAATCGGCCTGGCGCAGGTGTTGCTCCAGCCGCTGCCGGGCTTGCGCATCCTGCCCGCCGCGCGCGCCGTCAAGAAACTCGGCCGCTTGTCGCTGACGCAGCAGCAGACCCTACTCGACGCCATGTCGGGGCTGGAACGGCCCGTCGATGTCATCCTGGTCGATGCCAGCATGGCCCATCCCGGCGGCTTTTCCCCTTTCGGCCTGGCCTCGCAGGAGGCGGTGGTGGTGTTGTCGGGCAGCAGCGCTTCGATCACCGAGGCTTACTCGCTCATCAAAAAGGTCAGTCAATCCTTCGCCCGCCGCCATTTCCGCATCCTGGTCAACAAGGTGCGCTGCCAGGCCGACGCCCGCTCGATTTTCGACAATATCGCCCAGGTCGCCGCCCAGCGCGGCATCGCCCGACTCGACTATGCCGGCGCCATTCCGCTCGACGAGGCGCTGCGGCAATCCTTCCGGCTGGCCCGGCCGGTTCTGCTGCAAGCGCCGGACTCGCCGGCGGCGGCGGCTTGCCGCGACATCGCCGGCGAACTGCTGTATTGGCAGGGCAACGACGGCGGCGGCGGCGTCGAGCATTTCATCCAGCAACTGCTACACTTGAGCCAACGCATAACCCCACACGCATTGCGAGCTTGATGTATACCGCCGCCGGGCAGCCAGACAGGGAACAGTTGGTTCAGCGCTTCGCGCCGCTGGTGAAGCGCATCGCCTATCACCTGATGGCCCGTCTGCCGGCCAGCGTGCAGATCGATGATCTGGTGCAGAACGGCATGATTGGCCTGCTCGATGCGATCAACCGGTATCAGGAAGGCTTCGGCGCGCAGTTTGAAACCTACGCCACGCAGCGCGTGCGCGGCGCCATGCTCGACGGGCTGCGCGAGAACGACTGGCTGCCGCGCAATCTGCGCCGGGAACTGCGGCGCATCGAAACGGCGATCGGCCAGCTTGAACACGAACATGGCCGCGCCCCCTCGGAAGGCGAACTGGCCGCGGCCCTGGACATGTCGTTGGCCGATTACCAGCACACCCTGCAAGAGGCGCGCGGCCATCAGATCCTTTATTACGACGACTTCACCGGCGAGGGCGACGAGAGTTTTCTCGACCGCCATCTGACCGACGACGCGGCCGACCCGGCCGCCATCCTTGAAGACCGCAACCTCCGCCAGTCCCTGGTTGCCGCCATTGCCGGCCTGCCGGAGCGGGAGCGCCTGATGATGAGCCTGTATTACGAGCAGGATCTGAATTTGCGCGAAATCGGCGAGGTCATGGGCGTCACCGAGTCCCGCGTCTGCCAGTTGCACAGTCAGGCCGTCGCCCGCCTGCGGGCGCGGATTGCCGGCGAACTGCCAAAGGCGGCCGGCAAACGCAAGGGGAAGACGCTTGGATAAAATCAGTTTTGCCGGCCTGCTGCTCGGCCTGGTGGCGATCCTCGGCGGCCAGGTGCTGGAGGGCGGGCATGTCGCCTCCCTGGTGCAGCCGGCGGCCCTGCTGATCGTTTTGGGCGGCACCCTGGGCGCGGTGCTGCTGCAAAGCCCTTTCCACATCTTCTGGCGCGGCCTGAGAATGGTCAAATGGGCCTGGATACCGCCGGTCATCGAGCAGAAAAGCATGGTCGACCAGATCCTGAAATGGAGCCAGGCATCCCGCCGGGAAGGCTTGCTGGTGCTGGAAAACTACATTCCGGCGGTGAAGGATGAATTCACCCGCAAGGGCCTGCAACTGCTGGTCGATGGCGCTGATCCCGAGCGCATCCGCGAATTGCTGGAAGTCGACATCGACACCTTTGAGGGCGAATGGCGGCAGTCGGCCAAGATCTGGGAGGCGGCCGGCGGCTACTCGCCGACCATCGGCATTCTCGGCGCGGTTCTGGGGCTGATTCACGTCATGGAAAATCTCACCGATCCGACCAAGCTGGGCGGCGGCATCGCCGTCGCCTTCGTCGCCACCATCTATGGCGTCGGCCTGGCCAACCTGATCTACCTGCCCATCGCCGGCAAACTGAAGTACTACATCGGCCGCATGGTCTCGGTGCGCGAAATGGTGATCGACGGCCTGGTCGGCATCGCCCAGGGCGACAATCCGCGCATCATTGAAGGCCGCTTGCGCGGCTACTTATCGTAATGGCCCGTCGTCGTCGCCGCCAGCGCGAGGAGGAGCACGAAAACCTCGATCGCTGGCTCGTTTCCTATGCTGACTTCATCACCCTGCTGTTCGCCTTTTTTGTCGTCATGTACGCCATTTCGTCGGTCAATGAAGGCAAGTACAAGGTGCTGTCGAATGCGCTGACCAATGCCTTCAGGAACCAGACGGCGCAACCTGGCGGCCAGCCGATCGCCGTCATTCAGGGCGCGCCGCCAGTGATCGCGCGACCGATCGCCAAACCCGACAAAGTCCCGGATACGCGCAAGATCGAACAGCGCCAGCGCATGAAAAGCATCGCCGATGAAATCATGGCGGCCCTGCAACCGCTGGTCGCCCAAGGCAAGGTGCGCCTGCTCGAAACCAGCCGCGGCGTGACCATCGAAATCAACGACAGCGTTCTGTTCCAGCCCGGCCAGGCGCGCCTGCAACCGGAATCGATCAGCGCCATGCGCGCCATCGCGGCCGTGCTGGCGGGTTCCGATTTTCCGGTCATCGTCGAAGGGCATACCGACAACCTCCCGATCGCCACGGTCCAGTTTCCCTCCAACTGGGAACTGTCGGCGATGCGGGCGACGACCGTGTTGCGTTTGTTCAACGACGGCGGCGTCGGCGCCGAACGCCTGACGGCCATCGGCTACGGCGAAACGCGGCCGGTCGAGAGCAATGCGACGGCGGAAGGCCGGGCGCGCAACCGCCGGGTCAGCATCCTGATCGAATCGAACCGGCCGGAAGAGCCAACCGAAGTGGCGGGCGAGGCGAGTCGTTGAAGCCGTGATGGCCGGCTTCAGGAATCCTGATTGCCTGCGTTGAGGGTAAAAACCTCGGGATCATCGCCATGATCCAGCAGCAGGCAGCGCACACGCTCCTGCCACAGCGCGCCGAAGCGCCGCCGCTCGGCGGCGTCGGCCTGGCCGGACAGGCATAACCGCAGCAAGGACGGCATCGAGGAATCGGCGGGGATGGCATTCATGTTGCAGGCGACATCGACCCGCCGGCCGTTGTCCAGCCGGGTGAAGCGCAGTTCGAGCGGAATCGCCGCGGCGAAATGCAGCAGGTTCTGCCGCCGGAAATGGCCGCCGATGCCCTTGAAACCGCCTTCGCCGGCAGCGCCGGTGAGTAGCGAAACGACATGGGCGACGACGCCGGTGACGCCCTCGTCATGGCGTCCGCGCAATTCCACCCGAATATCGCCGCGCCGGGGCAATTCGTCGCCATACAGCGCGAGCAGCGCCAGGCGGGTCATGTTCCAGGCCGCGGCGACGGTCGGGCAGGAATGCCCGGCCAGCTTGACGGCATCGAGATAGCGGTATTCCAGCACGCCGTTGTCGCAAGCGCCGAGAAAATCGGCCAGGGGGTCGAGCAGACGGATGGCCGGCAGCCGGTCGAAAAATTCGGGGTATTGCATCATTCGTCTCCTTCGCCGGCGGGGGCGATGCCCCAATCGCCCCATTCATACCAGTCCTCGCCCAGCATTTCCGCCGGATGCTGCGTGCGCCCCGAACCGTTGCCGCATTGCAGCGCGTCGTCGGCGCAATATTTGTCGCAGCCCCAGCAGGTGCGCTCCGGGTGTTTGGGGTGCAAGGGAAATTTCTTGCGCATTTCCGGGGATTGGAAGGAGGCGGGTTTGTCGCTCATGATCCCTTGGCCTGCGCAAGCTCAATACTTCACCCGCACCCGATAAGTCAGCGTGGCTTTGCCTTCCGCCGGCACCTCGATTTTCCATAGCGCCGTATTGCTCGTCGCTTTTTCGTGCCGGTGGCTGGATTGCAGCATCTCCCAGTCAGCGGGGATGGGTTCTTGCACCGTGACGGTGGCGGCTTCTTTTCTCGCGTTCTTGAGCACGATTTCATAGGCGCCCTCGAAGGCGTAACGCCCCTCGGTCGGGCTGGGCAGTTTCTTGAAATCGGTCTGTTTCTTGTCCGCCGTCACGTCGAACGATTCGCCGAGCTTGAGGCGGACTTTTTCGTTTTTCGGCGTGTGGTCGATACGATCCTCGCCGACGAATTGCGCGTTGCCCGCGCCGTCCTTTTTGTAGACGCGAATCACGCCCTTGGGCAGCGGCATCCCGAGGCGGGCGCTTTCCTTGTTGTCGAATTCGATATAAACGGCGACCTTCATTTTCTGCCCGAGATCGCCATAGCTGGATCTGTAGTAATAATCCGCGCCTCGCAGCAGCAGTTCCTTGCGCGCCGGAACCTGGCTGGCCGAAAGCAGCGCGACTTGCTTGGTCTGGTTTTCGCCGATGGTGGTGGGTCGATCCAGCGTGTAGAGGTGGTATTCGAGCAGGGATTCTTCGGCCATCGGCGCCGGCGCGGCTGCCGAAGCAGGCGCCATCGCTATCATCGCTTTCGCTGCGACGCGGGTTTCATCCCGCACGCGATTCACGTCGCCCGCCACCAGTTGCAGCCGGGCGTTGCGGTAGGTTGCGCCGCTGGTGTTGGTCAGCGTCACCCAGCCGGAAAGATCAAGTTTGTCGTCCGTCGCATTCAGTTCGGCTACGTAGTCGGCCTTCCAGCCCAGGCCGCCGGAGAGATAGCTCAATTCCACATCCTGCTGGTTCGCGCCGCTGTTGTTGAGCAGCATCGCCAGCGTCGGGCGGTCGCGCAGGTTGGGCGGGACATCGCTGTACACGATGCGGCCGGGGACGCCGGTTTCGATGCGGTCGCCGATTTTCAGCACCACGCCGTTATTGGCGGCCAGCACTTGCACCTGTTCCGTGGTTTCGACGCCGGTGATCGGGTGCGTTTTGACGATGGCGACGCTTTTGCCGACATATTTCTCCAGCAGTTTTTGCGGCGTCAGCAAATCGAAATCGAAATTCTGCTCGACCACCGCGAGTTTGCCGGGCTGGCTCAGGCTGCGCAGCAGCGCGGTTTCCGGGCGCATTTTCGCGCTCACGTCGCGGAAGGCCAGGGTGTTTTCGCCGCTGCCCAAGGTGATTTTGCGCTGATCCTTGATGAGCGCGAGATTTTCGTTGTAGATCGTAACCGCGACGCTTTGCTGGTCATCGAGGGTGCTGCGGACTTCTTCGGCGTATGTGGGCATGGCCAGGGTGGCGGCAATCAAGAGCGGGAGAATGCGGGTTTTCATCGGAATCCATCCTTTCGTCAAGAGCGCTATACGCTGCCGCTGCGGGCATTTTGGGCGACCTTCCAATGCCCCAGGCTAAGCGGCGGCGAAGCCGTCCGACGAGTATTAAATAAAATCAATGTGTTGAAACTGATTTTCTGTTTTGTACTGCATTGCGAGCTGCATTAAATCGGCCATTGAATTGGGTTGCTCGAAGTGTACCCGTGTCGCTAAAAGCGGGCCATCGAGATGTTTGATTTCGGCAACAGGTCGTATCACGCCATCGCCACGAACTGCGCCCGCAACGTGGGCGAATCAGCCTGTCCGATGTCGCGCCGCCATGCTTCGTAGGCTCTGGCATCAAAGGAATGAATCACGGCCTCGATACCGTCCTGTTGCATGGCCCAGCGCACGCGCGCGAGGATGGTTGCATGGAACGTCACCGGAAAGCCGGCCATATCCGGCTGATACCTGTCCATGTCAGTGGCGTCCTGATAGCGAATCAGCAGTACAGGCCCTTTGGGTATTCCGTGCTTGGCTATCCGCGACTGAATCACTTCAATCTCGTGCGCGACCGCTTGAGCGGCCACTCGCTCAAGTTCCTCGAACAATACACGTACATCCTCGGGTACGTCATCAAGCCGGGCTTCCCAGTAGCGGGCCGTGCGCTCTTGTACGTTGCCCGCCTCGGCCAGCCACGCAATCGGGATGCCCAATGCTTCGCGGAGGGTTTTCAGGGTGGCACCGTTCATTGACATGCTGTGCTCCTCAAGCGTGGCTCGCGCCAATCGCAAGCCAGCCACCAGAATATTTCCGAAATCGGAAATCATCAAGAAATTTTGGGGCATTGCCATTGTTTTTAGCCGAACAGCGGTCGTTGCGGTTGCGCTACAGATTTATCCCCGAAAACTGTGGATAAGCCTGTGGGCCGTGGCTGAACGGTTATCGCAGCATCCTGATGC
>WQUQ01000069.1 GCA_009782025.1 Desulfobulbus sp.
TTTCCAAATCAACCGATCACTTTGTCGGCTTCGCTTGCCGTGCAACCGCACTGTCTGCGCTTCGCCTTCGCGTGCTCGGCTGATTTAAAAATGGAATAAGCCATGTATTTGCTGGACACCAATGTCGTCTCCGAGTTGCGTAAAAACAAGCCGCACGGGGCGGTATTGGCCTGGCTCGACAGTGTGGACGACGCAAACCTGTTCATCTCTGCCGTGACGATAGGCGAGATTCAGGCAGGCATTGAGAAAACGCGAGAGCAAAACGCAGAAAAAGCCCTGGCGCTTGAGCAATGGCTGCAACAAATCATCGGCAGTTACGCGGTGCTGGCGATGGATGCCCTTGCTTTCAGAGCATGGGGGCGGCTCAAGCATCGCAAGTCAGACACTTTGCTGGAAGATGCAATGATTGCCGCAACCGCGCAGCTTCATGGCCTGACCGTCGTGACGCGCAACACCGCCGATTATGAGACGCTGGGCGTCAAAACGCTCAATCCGTTTGCGTCATGACAACATGACATTCAACCTTGAGTTTCAGATCATCCGCATAATCCAGCGTCACTTCCGTCGCCCCGCCCGCCGCCAAAGCCGCCAGCAACGGTAATGACCGCGCTGCCGGGGAATCGAGGCGCAGATTTTCCAGATTCTCGTCGTTGACCATGCGCGTCGCGTTCGGCGCGGCGGCGCTTTCAACGGTCAGCGACAAGCGCGCCAGGCTGCCTTCCGGTTTGGCATCCAGCACCAGCGCCATGCCAAAGACATGGCGCGTCGGCATTGCCGCGTGCAGCGGCTCGGGAAACGGGGTGTCGAAAATCGCCAGCAATACCGGCAGGTTCTCGGTCGCGCATTGCGCCGCCGCTTCGATCAATCCGGCGGCGACGCTGTATTCCCGGGCGGACAGGCAGGTCGAGGGTTGCATCGACGCGGCGCCGATGCTCCAGTAGCCGGCGGCGGCGTTATGCACCGAGTTGTGGAAATTGGTCGGCGAGACGAAGCGTTCGGGCGTTGCCAAGGCCGTGCAGATATTGTGGATGGTGTTGGTGTCGCCGTTGGACGAGGCGAAAACCAGCGCCACATCCTGCGCCTTCAGGCCGGATTGCTGCAAGGCCGCTTGCGCCACGTCGACGGCCAGGCGAACGGTGAGGCTGGCGCGGCGGCGCTCGACGGCAGGCAGCAAGGCGCCTTGCGGTTTCGGCGCGAAATCGGCGGGCAGCGGGGCGGCGGCGGTGAAATGGCCGCGCAAAGTTTCCCAGTCGGCGAAGCCGGGGCCGCAGGCGGCGATGCTTTTCACATGGACATTCATCGCGCCACCCCGAGAATCAAGGCGGCATTGCTGCCGCCGAAGCCGAAGGAATTGCTGAGCACGCGCTTGACCGGCTGGCGGCGGTTTTCCAGCAACACGTTCATGGTGAATGACGGGTCGACGGTGACGGTGTTGAGGCTGGCGGGCAGCAGACCTTCGCGCAGGCAGAGGCAGGCGATCACTACCTCGGTGATGCCCGCCGCGCCGAGCGTGTGGCCGGTCCAGCCTTTGGTGGAACTGCATGGCGTGCGACCGCCGAACAGCGCGGCGACGGCCATGTTTTCCGCGCTGTCGTTGGCGCGGGTGGCGGTGCCGTGCAGGTTGATGTAATCAATGTCGGCGGCATCGAGGCCGCTGCGTTGCAGCGCCTGCGACATGGCCAGGCGCGCGCCCGCGCCTTCGGGGTGCGGCGAGGACATGTGATAGGCGTCGCTGCTTTCGCCGTAGCCGAGCAGGCAGATGGCGTCGCCGCGGCCATCGGTTTTTTCCAGCAGCGCGAAACCCGCCGCTTCGCCCATCGAGATGCCGTTGCGTTCGGCGTCGGCCGGGCGGCAAGGCTGTCTGGAGACGATTTCGAGCGAGGAGAAGCCGTACATCGTGGTGAAGCACAGGCTATCGACGCCGCCGACCACGGCGGCGTCGCACAGGCCGCTCTCGATGAGGCGGCTGGCCGAGGCGAATACCTTGGCGCTGGAGGAACAGGCGGTCGAAACGGTAAACGCCGGGCCTTGCAGTTGCAGGGTGCGGCGGACGAAATCGGTGACGGAGTAATTTTCGTGCGCGGTGCGGTAGCGGAATGCCGGTGGCAGCTTGCCTGCGGCATCGCGGGCGCGGTAGGCCAGTTCCGTTTCGAGAATGCCGGAGGTGCTGGTGCCGATGATGACGGCAATGCGGTGCGCGCCGTAGCGGGCGCGCGCCGCGGCGACGGCGGCGTCGAAACCATCGGCGGCGAGGCCAAGCTGGGCGAGGCGGTTGTTGCGGCAGTCGTATTCGCCGAGGCGGGCGACGACCGGCTCGATTTCCAGGCCGTCGACGCGGCCGATCCAGGTGTCGAGCGCCGCATCCATGAAATCGCAAGGGCGCAATCCCGAGCGGCGGGATTGCAGCGCCTCCAGCGTCGCGGCGACGCCGCGGCCGAGGGCGTTGACAACGGTATAACGGGTAAGGGCCAAGGCTTGCACGAATACCGTCCTATCGCCTTTGCCGCGCTGGAACGGCAAGGTTTTCATGGGTTGAGGTGCTTTCGGAGCGGCTGCATTCTAGCGATATGATATATTCCGCGCAACGAAAAACCCGGCGAAAAGCCGGGCAAATTCATCTAATTTCAATAGGGGAGTTTTCGGTGGATGAACATCTGTCAGTCATCAAGGAATTCTTGGCGCAACATGTCAAGAATCTGCCCGCAGACATCACGCCTGAAACAACCTTTGCGGCGATTGGCGCCGATTCGATGACGATGCTCGAAATGATGTTCGAGATCGAGGACAAATACGGCGTCCACATTCCCAATGAGGCGCCCATGCCGGAGAACATCGGGCAGTTGCTGGCGCTGATCGAGCAATACAAACCCGCCGCCGCCCATGAGTGAAGCCGGCTGGCGCAGGGTAGCCGTTACCGGTCTCGGCATCACCAGCCCTTTCGGCGGCGACGCCACGGATTTTTTCCAGCGCCTGATGCGCGGAGAATCGGCGGTTCATCTCTACCGTCATCCCGCCGCACCCGACGAGGTGGCGCAGCCCGCCGTGCGCTGCGCGTCCTTCGATGCGGCGGCGACCCTCGGCCCTGCTCGCGCCGTTGCCACCGACCGTTACAGCCAGCTTGGGCTGGCTTCCGCGCTGGCCGCCTGGCGCGACGCCGGCTTGCCATCCGGCGGCATGGCCGGGGGCGCAAACGATTGCGGCGTGTCGTGGGGCACCGGCGTCGGCGGCACGCTGACGTTTGAAAAGGGCTACAGCAATTTTTATGTCAATCACAAACGGCTGGTGTCGCCGCTGACGGTAGCGCTGGCGATGAACAACGCGGCGGCATCGAATATCGCCATCGAGTTGGGCCTGGGCAGCGCCTGCCTGACCTACTCCGTGGCCTGCGCCTCCTCGGCGGTCGCCATCGGCGAAGCCTTGCGCCGCATTCAATCCGGCGAATCCAGCCTGATCGTCGCCGGCGGTTCGGAAGCGCCGCTGGCCTTGTCGGTGATGCTGGCCTGGGCGGCGATGCGCGTCATTCCGGCGTGCACGGAAGAAACCGCGTACCGCGCTTGCCGCCCGTTTCAGGAAGGACGCGAGGGCCTGGTGCTGGGCGAAGGCGCGGCGGCGCTGGTGCTGGAAGATTGGGATCGCGCCGTGGCGCGCGGGGCGCGGATTTATTGCGAACTGGCGGGATACGGGCAGAGTTGCGATCACGTGCATCTGGTGCGCCCCGATGCCGCCGGGCAGGTTCGCGCCATTCATGCGGCCTTGCTTGAGGCCGGTTTGCAGCCGGCGGATGTCGGTTATGTGAACGCCCACGGCACCGCCACGCGCGAAGGCGACCCGATAGAAATCAATGCCTTGCGCGCGGCGTTCGGCGCGGCGGCGCAGGATGTGGCGGTCAGCTCGACCAAATCCATGCACGGCCATCTGCTCGGTGCGGCCGGCGCGGTGGAAGCGGCGATTACCGTGCTGGCGCTGGCGCGGCAGGAAATTCCGCCGACGGCGCATTTGCAGCAGGTATCGGCCGATTGCACGGGTGTGCGACATGTCATGGGCCAGGGTTTGAGCGGCGAGCCGCTCAAGGCGGCGCTCAGCAATTCTTTTGCCTTTGGCGGCAGCAATGCGGTGCTGGCGTTCCTGAAGACAGAGGACAGAAGACAGAGGACAGATGGGTAATCAGACATCAGCAAGCAGTGGCGGCATGTCGGCTGAAAACAGAACACAGACAACAAATCTGTCTTCTGTTTTCTGTCCTCCGTCCTCTGTCACCGCCCCGCATGCCCCGCTCACCGATTACTACGCCGACGAAGCCGCCCGCAGCGGTTTCGTGCGCGGCATCTTCGACAGCACCGCCGAAGATTACGACCGCATGGAGAATCTCCTCAGCTTCGGCACCGGCGCCTGGTATCGCGGCCAGGCCCTGCGCCGCGCCGGCCTTGCCGCCGGCATGCGCGTCGTCGACGTCGGCGCCGGCACCGGCCTGGTCGCCCGCGAAGCCGCCCGCATCACCGGCAATCCCGAACTGGTCACCGGCGTCGACCCCAGCCCCGGCATGATGGAGAACGCCCATCTCCCCGCCGGCATCAAACTGCTGGAAGGCCGCGCCGAGGCCATTCCCTTTCCCGACGACCATTTCGATTTTCTCAGCATGGGTTACGCGCTGCGCCACATCAGCGATCTGTCCGTGGCCTTCAAAGAGTTTCATCGCGTGATGAAACCCGGCGCGAATCTCTGCATTCTCGAAATCGTCAAACCGGAAAATCCCCTGGTGCGCTTCATCCTCAAGGGCTATATCGAAGGCGTCGCGCCCTTGCTCGCCCGGCTCGTCGGCCGCCAGAAAAACACGCCGCGCCTGTGGCGCTATTACTGGGACACCATCGCCGCCTGCGTGCCGCCCGCGCAGGTGCTGGCCACGCTCGAAGCCAGCGGTTTCACCGCCGTGCGCCGCCACGTCGAACTCAAGGGATTGGGTTTCTTCACGGAATACCAGGCGCGCAAACCGGAGTAATTCGATTTCTCGTTCGTGACGACAACAGCCCCCTCCGGATTCGTCATTCTGCGCGAAGCGAAGCGTAGTCGCAGAATCCACTCGCTGCATGGATTCCGCGATGGAGCGCGCAATGACGATTTGGTGCCTCCCGGCGCGTCAATATTTACCGTTTGAAGTGGAAATGGAATAAACCATGTCCGGCCCGGTCATGCTGGCGCATCTGATCCGCGAACGCCTGTCCTGGCGCGAGCTTCAGCCGCGCATCCCGGAGCCGGATCTGGTCATGGACAATGCCGCGCAAAACGCCGCGTTCGCGCTGGCCGGGCGCGAGGACGGCATTCTGGGCTTCGTTTATCTCTATCACGCCTTGCAGGTGACGGCGCTGGTGCGCCCCGGCGACCGCGTGCTCGATCTGGGCTGCGGCCCGGCCAATCAACTGGCGCAGATCGCGCGGCTCAATCCCGAGGCCCGTTTCACCGGCCTCGACGCATCCGCGCGGATGCTCGAAAGCGCGCGGGAAACGATACAGCGCCGCGCACTCCCGAATATAGAACTGCGCCAGGGCGACATGACGACGCTGGCCGGCATCGACGATGCCGCCTTCGATTGCGTCATCTCGACCGTGGCGCTGCATCACCTGCCCGACTGCGCCGCGCTGGCCGCCGCCATGCGCGCCGCGCGCCGGGTGTTGAAAGCGGGCGGCGGCGTCTATTTCGTCGACTTCGGGCGGCTCAAACATCTTGCCACGCAGAAATTTTTTTCCGAGGATAGGCGCAGCGAGCAACCAGAAGCCATGACGCAGGACTACTACCATTCCCTGCGCGCCGCCTTCAGCCTCGACGAATTATGGCAGGCCGCGCATCTGGCCTTCGGCGCGGACATTACGCGCCACGCCACGGCGCTGGCGCCGTTCATGGCGATCATCGGAAGCGCCGGGCGGCGCGAGCTTGATGAATCAACCCGGCAAATCGGACGCGCAATGTACGCGGCAATGACGAAAAGCCAGCAGAAGGATTTTCGGTTGTATGCGCGCTGGCTGAAAGCGGGCGGACTGGATCTGCCGTTTCCTTTGCACTGATTCCATTTCTATTTCAACCGGTAACTATTGACGCACCGGGAGGCACAGCCTTGTCATTGCGCGCTCCGTCGCGGAATGACGATTCTCGGCGGTTTGTTGTTATTCCATTTCTCGTTCGTAACGATAAGAAATCGCCTCCGGAATCGTCATTCTGCGCGGAGCGAAGCGTAGTCGCAGAATCCACTCGCCGCATGGATTCCGCGACTACGCGCGGAATGACGAGCTGACGCCGTCCGGCATACCAATAATTACCGCTTGAAATAGAAATGGAATTATTCCGTTTCCCTATAAAAACATCAACAATTAACCATAAAATTGTCATTCCCGCGAAAGCTGGAATCCATGAAACCGCCTCTTGCGGCAACGACTGCTGGATTCCCGCTTTCGCGGGAATGACAAAATATTTTTCTCGTTTTCAACGGGAATTGGAATTACGAACGAGAAATGGAATGACGCCCTCAAGCCATCCCCCCATTCACCGAAATCACCTGCCCGGTCACATAGGCGGCTGCTTCGGATGCCAGAAAGCCGACCAGCGCCGCCACTTCTTCCGGTTTGCCGGCGCGTTTCATGGGCACCAGCCGGGCAATGCTTTCCGCATCAAACGTGCTCCTGCTCATCGCCGATTCGATAATCCCCGGCGCGACCGCATTGACGGTGATGTTGCGGCTCGCCAGCTCCAGCGCCAGCGATTTGCTGGCGGCATGCAGCGCGCCTTTGGCGGCGGCGTAATTGACCTGGCCGCGATTGCCGATGAGGCCGGCAATCGACGAGATGGTGATGATGCGCCCCCAGCGGCTGCGGATCATGGGCATGACGAGCGGTTGCGTGACGTT
>WQUQ01000070.1 GCA_009782025.1 Desulfobulbus sp.
CAAACCACATATAACGATAAGGTCGTACGGCAATTCACCGTCATGACCGTCATCTGGGGCATTGTTGGCATGCTGGTCGGTGTCATCATTGCTGCCCAGCTGGTCTGGCCGGAGCTGAACATCGGCTTCCTGCATTTCGGCCGGCTGCGGCCGCTGCACACCAACGCGGTCATTTTCGCGTTTGGCGGCTGCGCCCTGTTCGCAACGTCCTATTGGTGCGTTCAGCGTACCTGCCATACCCGCCTCTGGGGCGGCCCGCTGATTCCCCTTACCTTCTGGGGCTGGCAACTGATCATTCTGCTTGCTGCGATCTCGCTGCCGTTGGGCATCACCACCGGCAAGGAGTATGCCGAGCTGGAGTGGCCGATCGACATCCTGATCGCCGTGGTCTGGATTTCCTATGGCATCGTATTCTTCGGCACCATCGTCAAGCGCACCGTGTCCCATATCTACGTCGCCAACTGGTTCTTTGGCGCGTTCATCGTCGCCGTTGCCTTGTTGCACGTGGTTAACAGCGCCGAGGTGCCGGTTTCCCTGACCAAATCCTATTCGGCCTACGCGGGCGTGCAGGATGCGATGGTTCAGTGGTGGTACGGCCACAACGCGGTCGGCTTCTTCCTGACCGCCGGCTTCCTCGGCATGATGTACTACTTCGTGCCCAAGCAGGCTGGCCGCCCGGTCTATTCCTACCGCCTGTCCGTGGTGCACTTCTGGGCGCTGATCTTCACCTACATGTGGGCCGGCCCGCACCACCTGCACTACACGGCTCTGCCCGACTGGACCCAGTCGGTGGGCATGCTGTTCTCGCTGATCCTGCTGGCGCCGTCCTGGGGCGGCATGATCAACGGCATCATGACCCTGTCCGGCGCCTGGCATAAGCTGCGCGACGATCCGATCCTCAAGTTCCTGATCACCTCGCTGTCCTTCTACGGCATGTCCACCTTTGAAGGTCCGATGATGTCCATCAAGACCGTCAATGCGCTGTCGCACTACACCGACTGGACGATCGGCCACGTGCATTCCGGCGCCCTGGGCTGGGTGGCGATGGTTTCGATCGGTTCGATCTACTACCTGCTGCCGCGCCTGTTCGGCAAGAAGGAGATGTACAGCACCCCCTTGGTCACGTTCCATTTCTGGATTGCTACCATTGGTACGGTCTTGTACATCGCTTCAACGTGGATCAGCGGCGTCATGCAGGGCCTGATGTGGCGTGCGGTGAATTCCGACGGTACCCTGGCCTACAGCTTCGTCGAATCGGTCAAGGGTTCCTATCCGTTCTGGACCATCCGCCTGGTGGGTGGCACCTTGTTCCTGCTGGGCATGCTGGTCATGGCCTACAACATGTTCAAGACGATGGCTGGCGGTAACTGCAAGGATGCGCCGGTGATCGCCCCGGTTGCTCACCACGCCTGATTTGGGAGAACACAACAATGATCAAGCACGATCAAATCGAAAAGAACGTAGGCCTGCTGTTCATCCTTACGTTGTTTGTCGTCATCTGGGGCGGCCTGCTGGAAATCGTTCCGCTCTTTTTCCAGAAATCGACGACGACGCCGGTCGAAGGCGTGGTGCCTTACAGCGCCGAGCGCCTGGCTGGCCGTGATGTTTATATCCGCGAAGGCTGCTATCTCTGTCACTCGCAGATGATCCGTCCGTTCCGCGCGGAAACCGAGCGCTACGGCCACTATTCGGTTGCTGGCGAATACGTCTACGACCATCCGTTCCAGTGGGGGTCGAAACGCACGGGTCCTGACCTGCATCGCGTTGGCGGTCGCTATTCCGACGAATGGCATCGCGCTCACCTGATTAACCCGCGTGACGTGGTGCCGGAGTCGAACATGCCCGCCTTCGCTTTCCTGGCAAATACCAAGGCCAAGGATACGGTAGGTGCCGACATCGAGGCGAAGATGAGGCTCATGCGCAGCTATGCCAATCTCCGCGGTTTGCCGACCTACTCCGATGCTGACATCAAGGGAGCCAAGGCTGCCATTGGCGACAAGACTGAACTCGATGTTCTGATCGCCTACCTGCAGGGCATGGGTACGGCTCTGGGCACGATGAAGTAACAGGCCATGGACATCAACGATCTGCGTTCCCTCCTCACCGTTGCCGGGTTGCTGTGTTTCCTGGCCATAGTGGGCTGGGCTTATGGGAAGGGCAGCCAGAAGGGATTTGCAGGAGCTGCCAACCTGCCGTTCGCGGAACGCGATGATCAGGATGCGATGTTCTGTACATCGCATCCACGCTGACAAGAGGAAAGCAAATGAGCGATTTCGTTAATAATTTCTGGAACATGTATGTCATTGTGATCGTCCTGGCCGGTATCCTGGCTTGTGCGGTTCTGCTGATCGTACAGGGCAAGGCGACCTTCACGCCGGGCAAGACCATGGGTCACGTCTGGGATGAAACCCTTGAGGAATACAACAACCCGATGCCGAAGTGGTGGAGCTGGATGTTCGTCATCACCGTGGTCTTTTCACTGGTTTATCTGGTGTTGTTTCCAGGCTTGGGCAGTTTTCCGGGCATACTGAAGTGGACTTCGGTCGGTCAGTACAAGGCGGAACGCGAAAGAATGGATGCTGTTGTGAGGCCGCTGTTTGACAAGTATGCGGCGATGGACATCCGGGCGGTGGCCAGCGACAAGCAGGCCATGGAAATGGGCAAGCGCATGTTCCTGACTTACTGCATGCAGTGTCACGGCGCCGATGCGCGCGGGGCCAAGGGCTTCCCGAATCTGACCGCCGGCGCCTGGCTGTACGGTGGCGAGCCGGAGCAAATCGAGACGACCATCGCTGGAGGCCGCATGGGCATCATGCCGTCGCATGAACAGCTTGGCGCTGAAACCATCAAGGATCTGGCCAACTACGTCCGTTCCCTGTCCGGTCTGCCCGGCGTCGATGCCGCGCGTGCCGCGCGTGGTCAGGAGGCCTTCGCCAACAACGATTGTGTCGGCTGCCACGGCCCTGACGCCAAAGGCATGCAAGCGATTGGCGCGCCGAACTTGACCGACAAGGTCTGGTTGTACGGTTCCTCGGAAGCGACCATTATCGAGACCATCACCAAGGGCCGGCAGAACAAGATGCCTGCATGGAAGGAATTCCTCGGTGACGCCAAGGTTCACATCCTGGCTGCTTACGTGTTCAGCCTGAGCCAAGGCCAGCAGAACGCCAAGTAATGTAGCGGACGGGGCGGCGGCTGGTGGTGCCGCCCCGTTGTTTCCTACCCGTATCAAAATGACGTTTTGCCGGCCTTGAACCCGGCCAAGCGTCATTTTGATACCGATAAGGACATCATGGACAGCAGGGAAAAAAACACGCCGGACGCGGCTGTTCAGGCAGCGCCGATCTCTTTCTACGAGAAGCACAAGAAAGTCTACATCCGCGATGTCAAGGGCTGGTGGAACACTTGGCGCTGGGTGTTCGTGTGGTTCACCCAGATCCTCTTTTTGGGCCTGCCGTGGGTGGAGTGGAATGGGCGTCAAGCCGTGCTGTTCCATCTGGTCGAGCGCAAGTTCTATTTCTTTGGCTTGATCCTGTGGCCGCAGGATGTGTTCTATCTGGCGCTCGTGCTGATCATTTCCGCCTACGCCCTGTTCCTGTTCACCGCCGTCGCGGGTCGGCTGTTCTGTGGCTACGCCTGTCCACAGACGGTATATACCGAAATTTTCATGTGGATCGAGAACCGCATCGAAGGCGATCGCTCGATGCGCATGAAATTGGACAAGGGACCGCTCACCGCGCGCAAATTACGGCTGAAGGCCAGCAAACATACGATCTGGATTTTGTTCTCGCTGTGGACCGGTTTTACGCTGGTTGCCTATTTCACCCCGGTAAAAGAGCTGCTTGCCGCCCTGCCTTTCGGTTTTTCCGGTTGGGAATGGTTCTGGATGCTCTTCTATGGCGGTTTTTGCTACATGCAGGCCGGTTTCCTGCGCGAGCAGGTGTGCAAATACATGTGCCCTTATGCGCGCTTCCAGGGGGTGATGTGTGATCCCGACACCCTGCTCATTACCTACGACCCGGAGCGCGGCGAGCCGCGCGGAGCGCGACGCAAGAGCGTTGATGCCAAGGCGGCGGGATTCGGGGATTGCATCGATTGCGGCTTGTGCGTCGCGGTTTGTCCGACCGGGATCGATATCCGCAAGGGGTTTCAGTACGAATGTATCGGCTGCGGAGCCTGTATTGATGTCTGCAATCCGGTCATGGACAAGGTTGGCTTGCCGCGGGGATTGATCCGCTATACCACAGAGAATGCGCTGGCCAAACATTTTTCCGCCAAGGAAATCGTCGGCCATATCCTGCGCCCGCGCATCATGGTCTATACCGCGATCCTGTTGGCGATCATCGCGGCGGCTGCCTGGTCTCTGGCCACCCGCGTGCCACTCAAGGTGGACGTTATTCGTGATCGGTTCACGCTCGCTCGCGAGGCGGACGATGGTCGAATCGAGAATGTCTACAACCTCAAGATCATGAATACCACCGAAACGCCGAAGCGCTATGCCCTGTCGGTCGACGGCCTGGACGGTATCGAACTCGTTGGCAGCCACTCGGTCGACGTCAATAGCGCCGAAAATCATGAAGTGACCGTCGTCGTCCGGGCACCGGCCGAATCTGGGCAGCGCGGCGCCCATACCATCCACTTTGAAGTCAAGGCCGAAGGGGATGCGGCAATTGCCGTGCGTGAAAAGGCAACTTTCTTATTTCCCTGAGAGAACAGCATGAATAACACAATGCTACTGCAACGCGACGAAGCTCCCTGGTACAAGCAGCGCTGGCCTTGGTTTCTGATGGCCGGGCCGGCGATCGCCGTCGTCTTTGGCATAGGGATGTTTGTGATGACGCAACTCTATCCTGCCGATGAGGTCCCTGGTGACGACCATTACAAGGAGGGGCTGGCCGTCAATGAGCGTTTGCACCAGGATCATCAGGCCAGCGCCCTCGGTTTGCGCGCCGATGTGATGCGTTCTGATCTGAATGTGCGCTTGCTGCTGTCGACTACCGATCAGGTCGAACTGCCGGCGACCCTTGTGCTGCGCCTGATCCACCCGACGCTTGCCGGGCAGGATCAGGTGGTGGAGATGACTTCCGGCGGGGCGGGATTCTACGACGGAAAGTTGACGGCCAACCTGGTTGGCAAGTGGCTTGTCACCATTGAAGATCCGGCCGGAGAGTGGCGGCTTCAGGGCAAGTGGCAGGCTGATTCAGAGGGGCCTTTGCATTTGCATGCAAGGGCGAAGAAGTAATTTTTGTACAGGGAGGTGGATATATGGCTTGGGAATTGTTATTCAAGAGTGACTTTGGTTTGATGAGTCTGGGTGTCATCGTTGGCTGTGTGGTGATCGGCGCCGTGCTGTACAAGATTGTCATGAACAAGATCAACGAGGAGTCCAAGCTCGGAAAATAATCCGGCCCGGATAGTCCTGCCGCAAGGCAACCAGCAGCCCCCGTTCGTTTACAGCGCTCGGGGGTTGTGCTTTTCCGGGCGGCGGATGGCGGGGGACTCATTCCATTTTCAAATCAGCCGAGGACGCGAAGGCGAAGCGAGAGACAGTACGGTTGACCGGCAAGCGAAGCCGACAAAGTCATCGGTTGATTGGGAAATGGAATCAGACGGGCGCCAATTCCGCTTCGTGGAATGTGTAGCAACCTCGTCGCTGATCGGCCAGATAGTGTTCGAGGCACAGGGTGATACTGCGGAAGGATAGTTCGGCCCAGGGAATATCCGCTGGCGCGAACAATCCAACCTCCAGACTTTCCTCGCCGGCGGAATATTCCGCCGCGGTCAGCCGACCACGGTAAAAGAGGTGGACCTGGTTGATATGAGCGATGCTGACCAGCGCAAATGGCGCATCGATAACGATACGCGCCCTGGCTTCCTCCCAGGTTTCGCGGCTGGCGGCAGCGGTTGTGCTCTCGCCGTTCTCCATGAAGCCGGCCGGCAAGGTCCAGAAACCGCAGCGCGGTTCGATGGCGCGCCGGCACAGGAGAATCCGCCCCTCGTATTCCGCCACGCAGCCGACGACGAGGCGCGGGTTTTCGTAGTGGATGTGGCCACAGGCGCCACAGACGTACCGTGGCAGGTTGTCGCCCGCCGGAACGAGGAACGACACGCCGGCGCCGCAGCGGGTACAGTAGCGAATCACGATATCGGGAATGAAATGGATCGCGCCCAGTTTATTCCATTTCCCAATCAACCGATGACTTTGTCGGCTTCGCTTGCCGGTCAACCGTACTGTCTCTCGCTTCGCCTTCGCGTCCTCGGCTGATTTGAAAACGGAACAGCATCGAAGCGGGCGCGGCCAGCCGCTGCACGCCTTGCGCCGAGATCGCAGGCAGGCTCTCGTTTCTTCCTTTGGACACCGGCATGGCCTGTGGCTACAATAACGCACGCCGAAAACGGGTAGTGGTGATCGGTTGCGGGTCGGCGGTTCAGGGGGTTTTGCATGTTTCTTCTTATCGGTTACGTCATCGTCCTGGCTGCGTCGCTGGGAACTTACGCCATGCACGGCAACTTGCTGGCGCTGTGGGTGCCGGCCGAATATCTGGCCATCGTTGGCCTGGCCGTCGGCAGTTTCGTTGGCGGCAATGACATCCGCGTCGTCAAGGCCACGCTTGCCGCCATTCCAGGGGCGCTCAAGGGTTCCAAATTCACCACCGCTTTCTATGTCGATGTGCTGGCTTTGCTGTACGAAATCCTGTCCAAGGTGCGCAAGGAAGGCTTGATGTCGATCGAGGGGGATGTCGAAAATCCCGAGGCCAGTCCGATTTTCACCAAGTATCCGAACATCATCGCCGACCATCATGTAATCGAATTCATGACCGACTATCTGCGCATGATGGTCGGCGGCAATCTCAACACGGTCGAAATCGAGAGTCTGATGGATGTCGAATTGGAGACGCACCATCACGAAACCGCGGAGCCGGGGCATGCGATGTCCAGGCTAGCCGACGCCCTGCCCGCCTTTGGTATCGTCGTCGCGGTCATGGGCGTGGTTAACGTCATGGGTTCGGTCGGCGAGCCGCCGCCGGTGCTGGGCAGGATGATCGGCGGGGCGCTGGTCGGCACCTTTCTTGGCGTCCTGATTTCCTACGGTTTCGTTTCGCCGCTGGCCGGTCTGCTGACCCAGAAGGCGCAGGAGGGGAGTACGGTTTTCAAGTGCATCAAGCAGGTTCTCCTGGCCTCGATGTCCGGCTATGCACCGCAGGTATCGGTTGAGTTCGGCCGCAAGGCGCTCGATTCGCATGCCCGCCCGTCCTTCCGCGCCCTGGAGGATGAGTTGAAGTCGCGCCGGGGCAAGTGATCCTGGCGCGATAAGGAATCTGGATGAGCGACGACTCCACCCGCCCCATCGTCATCAAACGCAAGAAGGTCGTGGCCGATGGCGCCCACGGCGGCGCCTGGAAGCTGGCCTATGCCGACTTCGTGACGGCGATGATGGCCTTCTTTCTGCTGATGTGGCTGCTGGGGTCGACGGCCCGGGGGGATTTGCAAGGGATTGCCGAATATTTCCAGAACCCGCTCAAGATTGCTCAAACCGGCGGCGACTCGGCCGGCGATGCGACCAGCATCCTGAAGGGCGGCGGCAAGGATTTGACGCGCCAGGCGGGGCAGGTCAAACAGGGCGATGTCGACGTCAAGAAAAGCACCTCGTTTTCCAAGGAGGCGAAACTGGAGTTCCAGCGCCAGGAGGCAGCGCGCCTGGAGGCGCTCAAGGCCGAGATCGAGCGGTTGATCGAGCAAAGCCCGCAACTGGCGCAGTTCAAGAAACAGTTGTTGCTCGACATCACCTCGGAGGGTTTGCGCATCCAGATCGTCGATGAGCACAACCGGCCGATGTTCGATTCCGGCGGCGCCGAACTCAAACCCTACACCCGCGACATCCTGCGCCTGATCGGCAAGGCGCTAAACGGCGTGCCCAACCGCATCAGCCTGGCCGGCCATACCGATGCCGCGCCCTATGCCGGCGGTCAGACCGGCTTCTCGAATTGGGAATTGTCCGCCAACCGGGCCAATGCCTCGCGCCGCGAGTTGGTCGCTGGCGGTTTGGCGGACGACAAGGTCTTGCGCGTCGTCGGCTTGGCATCGACCGTGCTGTTCGACAAAAATGATCCGCTCAACCCGATCAATCGACGGATCAGCATCGTTGTCCTGAATCAAAGGACGGAACAGGCCCTCTTGCAGGAAAGCGGACCGGAGGCGCGCATCGGCGACGTCGATGAGATCGATGCTGGACTGGGCAGCCAGGGAACGGGCAAGTAAAATCGCCCGCTGGCGGCCAAAAATGGCGGGCAACGGCCGGCATGAATGATAAGAGGATGGATTTCGATTATGGCTGATACGTTTCGTCCCGCTGCGCCCGCCACCATGGTCGCATCCTTTGGCAGCGCTGACGGCGCACGGGAATTCAGCTTTCGGCCAGCCGACTTCGAGCGGGTGCGCAAGCTGATTTATCAGCACGCCGGCATCACCCTGTCGCCCACCAAGCAGGACATGGTCTATTCGCGTCTGGCCCGCCGCCTGCGCGCCACCGGCTGCCGCAGCTTTACCGAGTATCTGGACGCGCTGGAGAAGAGAGGCAGCGACGAATGGGAAGAGTTCGTCAATTCGCTGACCACCAATCTCACCTCATTTTTCCGCGAGCCGCATCATTTCCCGATTTTCGCCGAACATCTGCAAAAACTCGGGACGCAGCGCCCGATTCGCGTCTGGTGCTCAGCCGCCTCGACCGGCGAGGAGCCTTACTCGATTGCCATCACCGCGGCCGAGACCTTCGGCAGCAATCTCTCGCATGTCTCGATCATCGCTTCCGATCTCGATACCAACGTTCTGGAGACGGCGAAGAAGGGCGTCTATCCGCTGGAACGGGTCGAGAAGCTCTCGCCTGACCGCCTGCGTCGTTTCTTCACCCGCGGCGCCGGCGCCCAAGAGGGTTATGTCACGGTGCGCCCGGAGTTGAAGGCGCTGATTACCTTCCAGCGCATCAACCTGCTCGACTCCATCTATGCCGTCAAGGGGCCGCTCGACGTGATTTTCTGCCGCAATGTGATGATTTATTTCGACAAACCGACGCAATATAAAATCCTCGCCCGTTTCGTCCCGTTGATGCAGCCGGACGGCCTGATGTTCGCCGGCCATTCGGAAAGTTTCATGCACGCCGCCGATCTTTTCCGCTCGTTGGGCAAGACGGTGTACGCGCTGGCCAGGTCGCGCTGAGAGGCCCGGGTGCTCCCCATGAACAAGATCCGCGTCCTGGTCGTCGATGATTCCGCATTGATGCGGACAATTCTCAGCAAAATGATCAATGCCGCGCCCGACCTCGAAGTCGTCGGCGGCGCGCCCGACGCCCTGGCGGCGCAGGAAATGGTCAAGACCCTCAAGCCCGACGTGCTGACGCTGGATTTTTATATGCCGAAGATGGACGGTCTTGAATTTCTCGAGCGCCTGATGCAGTTGCGGCCGATGCCGGTGGTGATGGTTTCGTCCTTTACCGAGGCCAGTTCAGAAACGGCATTGAAGGCGCTGGAATTGGGCGCGGTCGACTTCATCGGCAAGCCGCATGCCGACGGGCGGGGCGTTGACAATTATGCCGAGGAACTGACGGACAAGATCCGTGCCGCCAAGGGCGCGCATCTGCGCCGCCGCCGAGTGGCCGTAGCGAGTCCGCGGTCGACGCCGATAGCGGCGCCGCTGACCGGGCATGGCGACGGATGGGGCAGCGCCAGCGGGCGAATCGTCTTCGTCGGCGCCTCGACCGGCGGTACCGAGGCGCTCAAGGAACTGCTCCTCGGTTTTCCCGCCAACTGCCCGCCGACCCTGATCGTCCAGCATATGCCGGAAACCTTTACCGGTTCCTTCGCCCGCCGTCTCGATGGCCTGTGCGCGCCGCGCATCCTTGAGGCCCAGGGCAACGAGAAGGTCGAGCCGGGGACGGTCTACATCGCGCCGGGCCACTCCCACCTGCAAATCCGCCGCGCTCCCGCAGGCCATGTCACCGAACTGCTGAGCACGCCGCCGGTCAATCGTCATCGCCCGTCGGTCGATGTCCTGTTCGACTCGGCCGCGACCCAGGTCGGGCGCCTGGCCGTTGGCGTCATCCTCACCGGCATGGGCAAGGATGGCGCCCTGGGTCTGCTGCGCATGCGCCAGGCCGGCGCCAGGACCTTTGGCCAGGACGAAGCCAGTTGCATCGTCTACGGCATGCCGCGCGAGGCGTTTCAGATCGGCGCCGTCGAAGAGCAGTGTCCGCTCGGCGACATGGCCCGGCGTGTACTGGCCGTGATCCGCTGACCAGCGCCGGGTTATGCCAAACCCTACTCGGCATGGCGGGCTTGGGTAAATTACGGCCGGTTTTCCGTATTTACCCTGGCTGCTGAAAATTCCAGGCCACTCCATTTTCCTCGGCGGTTCTCGGCTATCGGCGTTTGTCGAGTGATGAAAAACGTGTATTCTTGGCCTATCTTGGCCAGGATGAAAAATGAACGGCCGATTGCCAGCAGTGCGAGGAAATGACGATGTCAGAGTTGCTGAAGAGTATCGATGCGCGCACCAAGCTTGCCGGAACCAACAAGCTTGAGATTTTGTTGTTTTTCCTCGGCGTGGATCAACGCACCGGGCGACGCGAGACCTATGGCATCAATGTGTTCAAAGTGCGCGAAGTGATGCGCACGCCGACGATCACGGCAGCGCCGGAAATGCCGGCCTCGGTCGAGGGCATGGTCAGCCTGCGCGGCGCGCTGGTGCCGGTCATTGATCTCGCCAAGTATTCCAGCATCAATGCCGGAACGCCGCGCGAAATCATGATCGTCACCGAATACAACGGTCATACCCAGGGTTTCCTGGTCGAAGGGGTCGATACCATCCTCCGCCTCGACTGGAGCAAGATGCGGGTGCCGCCGGAGATGTTGACGGCCCAGACCGGCGGTCTGGTTACCGCCGTGACCGAGCTTGAGGATGGGCGCCTGGTGATGATGATGGATGTCGAGAAAGTGCTTTCGGAAACCACCGCCATCGATAACGAGGCCATGTTCCGCGGCGTCGTGCCGCTGGAACGGCCGGATGCCACGGTTTATTACTGCGACGACTCCAGCGTGGCGCGCAAGCAGATCGAAAAAACGCTGGCGGTCATGGGCGTCAAGGGCGTCAGCGCGGTCAACGGTCTGCGCATGTGGGAAGAAATGGAAAAAACGGCGGCTTACGCCAAGTCGGTCAACCAGCCGGTGTCCCATTTCATCAACCTGGTGCTGACCGATATCGAAATGCCAGAAATGGATGGCTATATGCTGACCAAGCGCATCAAATCGGATCCGCGCTTCAACAACATTCCGATCATCATGCATTCCTCCCTGTCCGGAATGTCCAACCAGAAGCTCGGGCAGTCGGTCGGCGTTGACGAATACGTTCCCAAGTTCGAGCCGCAGCGCCTGTCCGAAACCCTGGCCCGCCGCCTCGGCGTGACCGGCGCAGCGGCTCCGGCGGCCTGAGTTCTCAAGGGAGTTGTTCATGGATCTCGTTGAAAGCAAAAATCTGCTCGACAGCGTCGATGCGCGTACCCGCCTTGCAGGCTCCAACAAGATGGAGATTCTGCTGTTCTCGCTGGGCACCCGCGAGATTTTCGGCATCAATGTCTTCAAGGTGCGTGAGGTCGGGCGCACGCCGCATATCACCAAGACGCCGAACATGCCGCGTGGCGTCGAAGGGCTGATCTCGCTCCGCGGCAACGTCATTCCGGTGCTGTCGCTGGCCGCCTTCCTGCAACTCGACGGGGCGCCGGTCGGTCTGGGCAAGACCATGATGGTCGCCGAATACTCAAAACGCACCCTGGGTTTTCTTGTCCATGAAGTCGACCGCATCATTCGCGTCGACTGGGATCGGGTCAAGGCGCCGGAAAGCGTGCTTTCCGGCAACCAGGGCCTGATTACCGCCGTCATCGAACTGGAGGGCGGCGGCCTGGTCTCCATTCTCGATGTCGAGCAGATACTTGCCAACGCTTTTGGCGAAGCGATGATTATCGATATTGCGCCCGCTCATGTCGCGCCGGATACCAGCGTGTTCTTCGTTGACGATTCGATCGTGGCCCGGCGCAAGATCACCGAAGTGCTGGATAAACTCGGCGTGCGTCACAAGCACGCGACCAACGGCCTGGAAGCCTGGACCCGCTTGCAGGGCATCGCCGCCCATGCCTTGCAGAGCGGCCGCAGCATGCGCGACGAGATCCGCTTGATCCTGGCTGATGCCGAAATGCCGGAAATGGACGGCTATGTGCTGACCAAGAACATCAAATCCGACCCGCGGTTCGATGGCGTGCCGGTGGTCATGCATTCCTCGCTGTCCTCGGAGGCCAACCGGGCGATGGGCAAGGCGGTGGGCGTCGATGCCTACGTTGCCAAATTCGACGCCGAAGCGCTGGCCGATACCCTGCGCCCGCTCATTGAAAAACCATAGAACCCCCCCCGGAGCGCGCCATGGCTGCTGATCCCAAAATGAGATTCCTGGTGGTAGACGATTTTTCGACGATGCGTCGGATCGTTCGCAATTTGCTGAAGGAACTCGGTTTTACCAACGTCGACGAAGCCGAGGATGGCGCCATCGCGTTGCAGAAACTCCAGGGCGGCGGTTTCGAGTTCGTCGTCACCGACTGGAACATGCCCAACATGGATGGCCTGACCTTGCTGCAAACCATCCGCGCAACGCCGACCCTGAAGCATCTGCCGGTGTTGATGATTACCGCCGAAGCCAAGAAGGAAAACATCATCGCCGCCGCCCAGGCCGGAGCCAGCGGCTACATCGTCAAGCCGTTCACAGCCGGCACCCTGTCCGAAAAGCTGAACAAGATTTTCGAAAAAATGGGTCAGGCTTAAGGAGATGTCATGACGGCAAACAACGATTCCAACGAACTCGAAGCCCTGTTCGACTCGATCGCCTCCGACTACACGCCAGTCGCCCCGCCAGCGCCTGCGCCACGACCCGCGCCAGCCGCCGCGGCGACCGGCGACAGCGACGATCTACAGGCCCTGTTCGACAGCGTCGCAGCGGAAACCGCCGAGGTTGTCGCTGCTGTCGAGCCGACGAAGACGCCCGCGACGGGTGAAACCTGGGCGAAACAGGAAGCGGTGTTCAATCGCATCGGCCAGATGGCCCGCACCCTGCACGATACCCTGGGCCTGCTCGGCTATGACAAATTGCTCGAAAAGACGGTTTCCGCCCTGCCGGACGCCAAGGATCGCCTGACCTACATCGCCAACCTGACCGAACAGGCGGCCTGCCGCGTGCTCAACGCCACCGACGTCGCCAATCCGCTGGTGGAAAACATCGAGAAACATGCGCAAGCCCTTGGCTCTCGCTGGGATCGGGTTTTCGCCAACCAGCTGGGCGCCGACGAATTCAAGGCGCTGGCCGGCGAGACGCGGGTTTTCCTGAATCAGCAGTTGCCGGAAAAAACCCGGGCGACCCATGCCCAACTGACGGAAATCATGATGGCCCAGGATTTTCAGGATCTGACCGGGCAGGTCATCAAAAAGGTCGTCGCCCTGGCTCAGGAGCTGGAGTCGGGTCTGATGAGCGTGCTGCTGGAAACGGTGCCGGATACCAAGCGCACCGATGAAGTGAACAACCTGATGAACGGACCGGTGATCAACGCCGAAGGGCGGGCCGACGTGGTGGTCAATCAAGCGCAGGTGGATGACCTGCTCGACAGCCTCGGTTTTTGAGGGAGAGCGACGATGAGTGATTTCGCGGGGATGGAAGACCTTCTGCAAGATTTTTTGCAGGAAGCCTACGATCTGCTTTCCGATGTGGACAACAAGCTGGTCGATCTGGAGCGCGCACCGGATGATCGCGGCTTGCTGAACGACATTTTTCGCGGCTTTCACACCGTCAAGGGTGGCGCCGGTTTTCTCAACGCCAGTGAACTGGTGACCCTGTGTCATTTGACCGAGAACCTGTTTGACCGGCTGCGCAACGGCGAATTGGAACTGACGCCCGAATTGATGGATGTCATCATGGCCGCCACCAAAGGGGTGCGCGACATGTTCGGCGAACTGGGCCAGATGGTGATGCCGCAACCGGCCGACCCGACCGTGATCGCCGCCTTGCAGGGCGCGTTGAGCGGCCAGATGCCCGGCGCCACGCCGGCGCCTGCCGCCGCGCCGGTTCCGCCGGCCGAACCGGCTCCGGCCAAAGCGGCGACATCGGCTGCGCCAGGTTCCGGCGGCGAGCCGGACTGGCAGGCGCTGCACGCCACCCTGACCGGCCAGCCAGCAACCACGCAAGGAGAATTGATTACCAAGGCCGAGACAGCGCCAGCCCCGGCTCCGGCCGGCGCGGTTGCGCCCGTGGCGGGCGATCCGCCGGGAACGCCGTCGCCCTTCGGCCGGCGGGCCACCGATCGGCCCGCCGGCCAGCCGACTGCGGCGCGGCGGGCCGAGGAGCGAGGTGGGCGGGAAAGCACCATCCGCGTCGATACCTCGCGTCTCGATCAGGTGCTCAACCTGTCCGGCGAAATCGGCCTGACCAAGAACCGCCTGACCAGCCTGCGCGCCGACATCCTGGCCGGCAAGAACGATTCGGAAACCCTGCATGCGCTCGATCAGGCCGTCAGCCAGCTCGACCTCCTGGTGTCCGACCTGCAAAACTCGGTGATGAAGACGCGGATGCAGCCGATTGGCCGGCTGTTCCAGAAATATCCGCGCATCGCCCGCGACCTCGCCCGGCAGCTCGGCAAGGATGTCGAACTGGTGCTGGCCGGCGAGGAAACCGAAGTCGACAAGACGATGATCGAAGATCTCGCCGACCCGTTGATCCACCTGGTTCGCAACGCCGTCGATCACGGCGTCGAGATGCCGCACGAACGCGCGGCCAGCGGCAAGCCGGCCAAGAGCCTGGTTCGCCTGGAGGCGCGCCAGGAAGGCGATCACATCGTCCTCCTCATCGCCGACGACGGCAAGGGCATGAGCGCCGAACGCATCCGCGCCAAGGCGGTCGAAAAGGGGCTGATTACCGAGGAGGAAGCGAATACCCTCGACGAACGGCAGAGCCTGAACCTGATTTTCCTGCCCGGCTTCTCGACCAAGGCCCAGATTTCCGACGTGTCCGGCCGCGGCGTCGGCATGGATGTGGTCAAAACCAACATCCAGAAACTCAACGGTTCGGTCGAGGTTCGTTCAGAACCGGGCAAGGGATCGGTGATTCTCATCTCCCTGCCGCTGACGCTGGCCATCCTGCCGGTCTTGCTGGTGTTGCTCGGCGACCAGCCATTCGCCTTGCCGCTGTCGCTGGTGCGCGAAATTCTGCCGATCGAAAAAGATCGCATTCAGGAAGTCGGCGGCAAGGAGACGCTGGTCGTTCGGGGCGAGGTGTTGCCGGTCATTTCGCTGGCCCGCCTGCTCGGCTGGCCGCTGGAGCATTACCCGGAATATGGCGTGTTCATGCAGACCGCCGAGCGCAGCTTCATCCTGGCGGTCGACAGCTTCGCCGGCCGCGACGATGCCGTCATCAAGTCGCTTGAGGATTTCCGTCCGAAGGGCGTGGCCGGCGTCACGACGCTATCCAACGGGCAGATCGTGCTGATTCTCGACATGAAGGAACTGTTGGCCGAT
This sequence comes from Desulfobulbus sp., assembly GCA_009782025.1. GTDB lineage: Bacteria > Pseudomonadota > Gammaproteobacteria > Burkholderiales > Rhodocyclaceae > Azonexus. Next base: position 15,594 of record WQUQ01000070.1, read on the forward strand.
CTCGGCCA
>WQUQ01000071.1 GCA_009782025.1 Desulfobulbus sp.
TCGACGCCGGCGCGAAAGCTGTCGACCGTCTGCTCCGGCACGGCCAGCGCGGCCTCCAGGCTGTCCTTGACGGCCAGCAGTTCGCCGGCGAATTTCTCGACGGCGAATTTGTGCGCCTTGCTGATGTCCTCCTGGGCGCGGCGGCGGATATTTTCGCCCTCCGCCTTGGCGCGCAGCCAGGCGTCGTAGTGCTCGGCGGCCTTCAGTTCGAGGGCGCGGAACTGTTCTTCGAGGCTGGGCAGGGTATCGACGGCGGGGGCCTCGCCGGCGGCTTCCTGAAGCGGCGGCTCTTCCTGTGGATTCTCGGCATGGGGCATACGGCGTTCTCCAAAAAAACTGCAAGGATAGCTGAGGGCGGCGGCCGGTTTTTCAAGAGAGAAAGTGAAAAAATCCTCGTCCCGCCCTCGTGGCTGACGCGCCAGCCCCGCTACAATGCCTAACCTACCCATTCCTACGGTTGAGCATGGAAACCATTGGCAAATACCGGGTGCTGCGCGAACTGGGCAAGGGCGCGACGGCCAAGGTCTATCTCTGCGACGATCCCGAGGCTGACCGCCAGGTCGCGGTCAAGGTGATCCGTTTCGAGCACGACTCGGCGGCCATGTCGCGGCGCATGCGCAAGCTGTTCCAGAACGAGCGCATGGTCGCCAGGCGTCTCGACCACCCCAACATCGTGCGCGTCTTCGACGCCGTGGTCGAGGACACGTTCGCCTATCTGGTCATGGAATACGTCGATGGCTTCAGCCTCGAACAGCACTGCCGCATCGACAAGCTGCTGCCGATGCACCGCGCCATCAGCATCGTCTTCAAGTGCTGCATGGCGCTCGATGCCGCCTACCGCCAGGGCATCATCCACCGCGACATCAAGCCGGCCAACATCCTGGTCGCCGCCAACGACGAAGCCAAGATCGCCGACTTTGGTCTGGCGCTGAACATGAACAAGGATCTCGACCGTGATTCGACCTTCATCATGGGCGTCGGCTCGCCGGCCTACATGTCGCCGGAGCAGATCAAGGGCTATCCGCTCAACCAGAAGACCGACCTCTATTCGCTGGGCGTCGTGCTCTTTCAGTTGCTGACCGGCCGCCTGCCGTTCCGCGCCCCCAACCAGACGACGCTGATCTACCGCATCATCAACACCGATACGCCGTCGGTGACGGCGCTCAATCCCAACCTGCCCGAGGGACTCAACGCCATTCTCCGGCGGGCGCTGGAAAAGGATCTTTACAGCCGTTACCGCAACGGCGCCGAATTCGCCAAGGATCTGACCAGCGTGCGCTACAAGATCCTGGAAGAAGATGAGACGGAGCGGGACAACCAGCATTTCGAGACCCTGCGCAAGCTCCCTTTCTTCACCGAATTCGACAATATCGAAGTCTGGGAAGTGCTGCGCGTCTCGGCCTGGCGTCAGGTTTCGCCCAACGTCGCGCTGATCCGCGAGGGCGAGCACAACAAGCTGTTCGGCGTCATCATTTCCGGTTCCGTCGAGGTGTCGATCGGTGGCCGCGCGCTGTGCCGCCTTGGGCCGGACGAGCCGGTCGGCGAAATGGCCTTTCTGCATCCGGGCAACAACCAGCGTCACGCCACGGTAGCGACGCTGGAGCCGACGCTGTTTCTGGAAATCAATGCGGGGGCGCTGATCCTGTCCTCGGAAGAACTGCTCGAACGCATGCGCAACGTCCTGCTGGGGCGGATGATCGATCGCCTGCGCGAGGTCAACAAGGTCGTCGCGGCGCGGGGCCAGCCGAGAACAATGTCCGGCTCCGGCGGCTCGCTGAGCGACATGCCGCGCGTCCGTCCGGGCGGCGGCATCGATCTCGAACTGACGCCGATGTAATCAAGGGCGGGACGACCCCTGCCCGACTACGGATACCGACCATGAATCTTGCTCCGAATCTTGCCCCGAATCTTGCTCTTTTCGACCTTGATAACACCTTGCTCGCCGGCGACTCCGATTTCGAGTGGGCGCGCTTTCTGATTTCTCGCGGCGTCGTCGACCGCGATGTCCAGGAGGCCCGGAATCTGGAGTTTCTCCAGCAATATCAGGCGGGCACGCTCGACATCCAGGCTTTTCTCGCCTTTCAGTTGCAGCCGCTGGCCCGCCATCCGCGTCGGGAACTCGATGCCTGGCACAACGAGTTCATGGCCGAGCACATCCGCCCGCTCATCAGCCCCGCCGCCCGGCGGCTGGTCGCCGGCCATCTGGCCAATGGCGATCTGTGCGCCGTGGTCACCGCCACCAACAGTTTCGTCACCGGCCCGATTGTCCGCGAGTTCGGCATTGCGCACCTGATCGCCACCATCCCGGCCGTCGACGCGGCGAGCGGCGCTTTTACCGGCGCGCCGGCCGGCACGCCCGCCTTTCAGGGCGGCAAGATCATCCGCGTCGAGCAGTGGCTGGCCAGCCTCGGCCTGTGGTGGGGCAGTTTTGCCGCCAGCTGGTTTTACAGCGATTCGCGCAACGACCTGCCGCTACTGGGCAAGGTCAGCCGGCCGGTGGCCGTGGACCCGGACGAGACCTTACGCGCCCATGCCGAGAAAAGGCAGTGGCCGGTGCTGTCGCTGCGCGACAGTTCGATCTGACGGGCAAGCGCGCCGCTTTGCTAAAATCGCGGCTTGCGAAATTTTCGGCGTCGATCCCGCGCCGACTCCGTGGAGCCATAGCGATGTACCAGTCCCCCCTTCTTCAGGATCTGCATGAACGCGGCCTGATCGCCCAACTGACCGACGCGGGGACGCTCGACCGGATGCTGGTCGAAAAGAAGGTGACGCTGTATTGCGGCTTCGACCCGACGGCGGATAGCCTGCACCTCGGCCACCTGGTGCCGGTGCTGATTCTCAAGCGTTTTCAGGAAGCGGGCCACCGGCCGATCGCGCTGGTCGGCGGCGCCACCGGCATGATCGGCGACCCGAGCTTCAAGGCGGCCGAGCGCAAGCTGAATACGCCGGAGGTCATCGCCGGCTGGGTGGACAAGATTCGCGGCCAGGTCGCCCCCTTCCTCAGTTTTGCAGGCAGTAACGCGGCGCTGATGGCCAACAATCACGACTGGTTCGGGGCGATGAACTGCCTCGATTTTCTGCGCGACATCGGCAAGCATTTCTCGGTCAACGCCATGATTAAACGCGAAGCCGTGCAGCAACGGCTGGTGCGCGAGGATCAGGGGATTTCGTATACCGAGTTTTCCTACGCGCTGCTGCAAGGCTACGACTTCGCCGAGTTGTACCAGCGCCATGGCTGCGTGTTGCAGATCGGCGGCTCCGACCAGTGGGGCAACATCACCGCCGGCACCGACCTGACCCGCCGCCTGCATCAGACCCAGGTCCATGGCCTGACCGTGCCGCTGATTACCAAGGCCGACGGAACCAAGTTCGGCAAGACCGAATCCGGCGCCATCTGGCTCGACCCGAAGAAAACCTCGCCCTACGCTTTCTACCAGTTCTGGCTGAACACCGCCGACGCCGACGTCTACAAGTTCCTGAAATTCTTTACCTTTCTGCCGTTGGCGCGCATCGCCGAAATCGAGGCGGCCGATGAGGCCAGCGGCGGCAAGCCAGAAGCCCAGCGCATTCTGGCCGAGGAAGCGACGCGCCTGGTGCACGGCGAAGTCGCGCTGCTGGCTGCGCGGCGCATCACCGAGAGCCTGTTCTCCGGCCAACTGGCCGACCTGACCGAAAACGACCTCGAACAACTGGCGCAGGATGGCCTGCCCGGCGTCGCGCTGGCCAGCGCCGATGATGGCCTGATCGACGCGCTGGCCGCCGCCGGCCTGGCCAAGTCGAAATCGGAAGCGCGCACCTTCATCCACAGCGGCAGCGTCTCGGTCAACGGCGAAAAACGGGCTGCACTCGACCACCGCATCACCGGCGGTGAACGCCTGTTCGGCCGTTTCACCATCCTGCGCCGCGGCAAGAAGCAATACGCGATGATTCGCTGGCGGTAGCCGCCGCCATGCGCCAGTTGCTCCTCGACCTGCTGCCCGACAGCCCGCCCTCGCTGGATAACTTCGTCCCCGGCGGCAATGGCGAAACGCTCACCGCGCTGACCGGCTGGCTGGCCGCGAAGCGGCCGGATGTTTCCTTCTGCCTCGTCGGCGAGGCCGGTAGCGGGCGCTCGCATCTGCTGCGGGCCAGCGGTTTTCCTTATGTCGATGCCGGCGAAAATCCGGGTTTGTGCGGGGTGCAAGGTGCAGCGGCGCTGGCGGTCGACCATGTCGAGCAACTCGATGAGCACGGCCAGATCGCCCTGTTCGCCCTGTTCAACCAACTCAAGGCCGGCGGCGGACGCTTGCTGACGGCGGCCAGCCAGCCGCCCCGGCATCTCGCCCTGCGCGAGGATCTGCGTACCCGCCTCGGCTCCGGCCTGATCTACCGGCTGCAACCCCTCTCCGATGCCGAGAAGGCCGCCGCGCTGGCCGCCCAGGCCAGGGAGCGCGCCTTGAAACTGCCCCCGGAAGCGATTGACTACCTGCTCCGCCATGCGCCGCGCGACATGCGCGCGCTGTCGGCGCTGATCGTCGCCCTCGACCGCTACACGCTGGAACAGCAGCGCCCCGTCACCTTGCCGCTCTTGCGCCAACTGCTGGAGGCGGCCGCGCGCCCTTCCCCCAATTCTCCTTGATTTGATCCGAGGCCGCCCTGAACCATGCGCATACCCGAAGAAAAACTGCTGCTCGCCGGCCCGGCCGGTCATATCGACGTCATCATGGAGCGTCCCGCTGCGCCGCGCGGCATCGCGCTGATTGCCCATCCGCACCCGCTGGGTGGCGGCGCGAATAGCAACAAGGTGGTCTACACCTTGGCGCGTACCTTCGTCAGCCTGGGTTATGCCGCCTTCCGCCCCAATTTCCGCGGCGTTGGCGGCAGCGAGGGGGAGCATGACGAAGGTCGCGGCGAGACCGACGACCTGCTGGTCGTGCTCGACGAGGCCAGGCGCCGTTGCGGCAACCTGCCGGTGGCGCTGGCCGGCTTCTCTTTCGGCGCTTACTGTCAGGCCCGCGTCGCCAAGCGGCTGGCCGAGGCCGGCCAGTCGGCCCCGCGCCTGGTGCTGGTCGGCACTGCCGCCGGCTTCGTCGAGGGCACCCGCCAGTACGATACCGAGGCGGTGCCGCACGACACCCTCGTCATTCACGGCTCGGCCGACGAGACGGTGCCGCTGGCCAACGTTCTCGACTGGGCCAGACCGCTCGACCTGCCGGTGGTGGTGGTGCCGGGCGCCGATCATTTCTTCCACCGCCGCCTGCATCTCATCCGCGACATCGTCACGCGGGCATGGCATGGCTGATTCGAGAATGGAATAAAATCCCGCCATGAGCGAACAGGGCCGCAGCCCCATCCTTCTCGCCCGTTATCTCGCGCTGGCCTGGCTCGGGCTGATCGTCTACGGCAGCCTGCACCCGTTTTCCGGCTGGCGCGACACCGGCGTTTCGCCCTTCGCCTTTCTCGACGCCAGTTGGCCGCGCTACTGGACCGTTTTCGATCTGCTCACCAATGTCGCCGTCTATTTGCCGCTCGGCTTCTTCCTGACCCTGGCCTTGAGCCGTTTGCCCGGACGCTTCACCGCGCCGCTGCTGGCCGTCGTGTTCAGCGCCAGCGTCAGTTTCAGCATGGAAACGATACAGGTCTGGCTGCCCTCGCGCGTGCCGTCCAACCTCGATCTCGCCTGCAACACCATCGGCAGCCTGCTCGGCGCGATCTGGGCGCAAGCCCTCGGGCCGCGCGTCTTCGTCCGGCTGGCGGCCCTGCAACGGCGGCTGGTCGCGCCGATCCCGCACGCCGAAATGGGCCTGACCCTGCTCGGACTGTGGCTGCTGGTGCCGCTGTCGCCGGAAACCCTGCTTTTTGGCGCCGGCGATTTCCGCCACTGGTTCGACTGGCCCGGCGCCGTTCCCTTTGCCGCGCACAGCTTCTTCGTCATCGAAGCCAGCATCACCGCCCTCAATATGCTGGCCATCGGCCTCATCGTCCGCCTGTTGTGCGCCCGCCTGCTCACCGCCTGCCTGATCGTGCCGTTGTACCTGCTGCTCGGACTGGTGGTGCGGACGCTGGCGGCGGCCATTCTGATCGCTCCCGGCGAAGCGCTGGCCTGGCTGACCCTCGGCGCTCGCAATGGCCTGTTCGCCGGCAGCCTGCTGCTGGCCGTCGCCATCCTGCTGCCGGCGAGGTTGCGCCTGTTTCTGACCCTGCTGGCGCTGTTTGCCGGCACGGCGCTGGTCAACCTGGCACCGCCCAATCCCTACTCGCTGACGGCGCTGGCCACCTGGCAGCAGGGTCACTTTCTCAATTTCAACGGTCTGACCCGGGTCGCCGCCACGTTCTGGCCCTTCCTGGCCCTGCCCTTCCTGCTGCTGGCGACGCGCCGCCCGTAGCGTTCCACGTAAACCCTGTCAAGGAGAATCCAGCGATGAGTTACTTCACCCACCACGTCTTCATTTGCTGCAACCAGCGCGAAGCCGGCGAACCCTGCTGTAACGCCCTCGGCGGCTCGGATGCCTTCGCCTATGCCAAAGACCGCATCGGCGCCCTGAACAAAAACGGCCCCGGCGCCATCCGCATCAACAAGGCCGGCTGCCTCGGCCGCTGCGACAGTGGCCCGGTGATGGTCATCTACCCGGAGGAAACCTGGTACAGCTTCATCGACCACGAGGATGTCGAGGAAATCATTCAGGAACATCTGCTCAACGGCCGGGTCGTCGAGCGGCTGAAAATCTGAACCAGGCACATACCAGAAAAAGGTTTTTTTGCTTGGCTATAATCCCGGTCGATCCGATGTAACGGAACACGGTGCGATTCCGTGGCAGGCCCGCTGCTGTAACCGGGGACGGTCGTCGCAAGAAGCCACTGGCAGAAGCCGGGAAGGCGCGGCG
>WQUQ01000072.1 GCA_009782025.1 Desulfobulbus sp.
GCTAAACCAGCAGCGGACTCGTTTCCAGCCGCTGCCGCAGCCCCAGCAAGGCGTGGCGCACCGACTGTTCGCGCACCGCTGCGCGGTCGCCGGCGAAATGGCGGGTTTGCGCGGCGCAGCCGCCGTCTTTTGCCGCCCAGGCAAAGCAGACGGTGCCGACCGGCTTGTCGGGCGAGCCGCCGCCGGGGCCGGCGATGCCGGTAATGGCCACGGCCCAGTCGGCGCGGCTGTGCGCCAGCGCGCCCTGGGCCATGGCGCGGGCGGTCGCTTCCGAGACCGCACCGTGGCGCGCCAGCGTTGCTTCTGGCACGCCGAGCATGTCCGTCTTGGCGGCATTCGAGTAAGTCACGAAACCGCGATCGAACCAGGCGGAACTGCCGGCGATGGCGGTGACCGCCTGGGCCAGCCAGCCGCCGGTACAGGATTCGGCCGCCGCCAGCCATTCGCCGCGCGCCGCTAAAGTGGCGCCGAGTTCGGCGGCGAGGGTTTGCAGATCGTCGTTCATGGAGCGATGTTACACGCCGCCGGGTTAGACTCAATACGGTTCACTTAAGCACAATGACCTCTACAGTCATGCTGCGCGTAGTCGCAGCATCCATGCGGTTTGTGGATTCTGCGTACTGCGACTTCGCGCAGCATGACGCGCTTCGCTCCGCGCAGAATGACAAACTCCTTAAGTGAACCGTATTGGGGTTAGACTGGCTGTTTTTGCGCACCGCCGCATCATCATGACGTTCGCTGCCCTCGGCCTTGCCGCTCCGTTGCTCCAGGCTCTTGCCGACCTCGGCTACCGCGCGCCGACGCCGGTACAGACCCAGGCCATTCCCGCCGTACTGGCCGGCCGCGACCTGCTGGCGGCGGCGCCGACCGGCACCGGCAAGACGGCCGGCTTCGCGCTGCCGCTGCTGCAACGCTTGAGCGCTGGCGACCGGGCCGCCGGCCCTGCGGTGCGCGCCCTGATTCTGACGCCGACGCGCGAACTGGCCGAGCAGGTACAGGCCAGTTGCCGCCAGTACGGCGCTCACGTGCCGGTCAGTATTTATGCCGTCTACGGCGGCGTCGCCATCGAGCCGCAGATGGCCCGCCTCGCCCGCGGCGTCGATCTGCTGGTCGCCACCCCCGGCCGCCTGCTCGATCTGTTCCGGCGCAATGCGGTGACATTGAAACAGGTCGAGACGCTGGTGCTCGACGAAGCCGACCGCATGCTCGATCTCGGCTTCGCCGCGGAGCTGAACACGCTTTTCACCGCCTTGCCGAGGCAGCGGCAGACGCTGTTGTTTTCGGCCACCTTCTCCGACGCCATCCGCGCGCTGGCCAAGGGACGCCTGCGCGACCCGCTGCTGATCGAAACGGCGCCGCGCCACAGCGCCGCCAAGGCGATCCGGCAATGGGTCGTGCCGGTGGACAAGAAGCGCAAGACCGATCTGTTCCTGTTCATGCTCCGGGATCGCGGCTGGGAGCAGGCGCTGGTTTTCGTCAAGACCCGGCAAGGGGCCGACGATCTGGTCGCCCGCCTGCAAGCCAGACAGATTGCCGCCGAGGCGATCCACGGCGAGCGCTCGCAAGCCGCGCGCCAGGGGGCGCTGGAAAATTTCAAGGCAGGCGCGCTGCGGGTGCTCGTCGCCACCGACGTTGCCGCGCGCGGACTGGATATCGAGGGCTTGCCGCGGGTGGTCAATATCGATCTGCCGCTGGCCGCCGCCGATTACATCCATCGCATCGGCCGTACTGGTCGCGCCGGGGCCGGCGGCGAGGCGGTATCGCTGGTCTGCGCCGATGAGGCGCCCTTGCTGGCGGCCATCGAAACCTTGCTGAAAAAACCGCTGTCGCGCGATGAGGAGCCAGGCTTTGAGCCGAATCACCGGCTACCGGCAACCGGCCCCGGCGCGGTTGCCGTCAGGCCGAAGAAGGCGAACAACAGGGCAAAAAACTGGGTGAAAAGCGGGGCGAAAAGCGGCAGCCAGGGCGCGCCGGCCAACGGGGTCGGTTTCGCCGCTCCGGGGCAACGCGGCCGGCGCGCCGGCGGCTCCTCCCGTTTACGCTGAAATCCTGCCGTCTCGCGCTGCTCTATCGTGCTGCCAAATGTCCTACAATGCAGCGGTGCCGATGGCCGAGCCAACTCTACCCTGACCCATGACCCCCACAATTGATCTCTTTCCCTGGGACGAGCATTTCGAAACCGGCCTGCCGGAGGTGGATGAGCAACATCATCAATTGGTCCGGCTGGTCAACCGGCTGGCCGATGACGTGGCCAACGACGCGCCGCGTGACGAGCTGAAAAGCGTTTTCGACGAACTGCTGGATTACACCGTCTATCACTTCACGACCGAGGAAGCCGTCTGGGAGCGCCATCTGCCCGGCGCTGACGAGACTCTCGCCCATCGCCAAAGTCACGTCGAATTCGCCGCCGAGGCGACGCGGCGGTGTAGCAGCCTGGACGCCGGGCAAGGTCGTGACATCGCCATCGAAACCCTGTTTTACCTGACCCGCTGGCTGGCCTCGCACATCCTTGAAGCCGATCGTCATATGGCCTACATCGTGCTCGCCCTCGAATCCGGGCTGGCCCCCGAGGCCGCCCGCGCTCACGCCGAACGGCGGATGACCGGGGCGACGCGGACCTTGACCGAAATCATCCTCAATACCTTCGCCAGACTGTTGAACAATACCCTGCAACTGAAGCAGGAAATCGCCGAACGTCGCCAGGCCGACGCGGCGCTGGCGCGCGAAAGCGAAAAGAACCGGGCGCTGCTGCGCAATGCCAGCGACGGCGTCCATATCATCGATGCCAGCGGCAGGCTGGTCGAAGTCAGCGACTCCTTCTGCGCCATGCTCGGTTATCGGCGCGACGAGATGATCGGCATGAAAATCGAGCAATGGGACACCCATTTCAGCCCCGCCGAGCATGAACTGAGGCTGCGCGAACAATTCACGCACAATGGTCGCTCGGTATTTGAAAGCCGGCACCAGCGCAAGGATGGCAGCATGATCGATGTCGAGATCAGCGGCTATGCGCTGTGGATCGACGGTCAGCCGCTGGCCTTCTATTCCTCGCGCGACATCTCCGAGCGCAAGCGCATCCAGGACGCCCTGCGCGAAAGCGAAACCCGCTGGCGCCGGCTCTACGAGGAATCGGCCATGCCCTTCCTGCTGTATGAGAACGGCGTTTTCATCAACTGCAACCGCGCCGCCCAGCAGATGCTCGGCCTGGAGTCGCGCGCGGCGATCCGCGGCTGCACGCCGGCGTCGATCTCGCCTGTCCGCCAGCCGGATGGCCGCTTGTCGGCGGAGGTCATTGCCGCCCTGCTGGAACGCTTGTCCGCCGACGGCAAGCACCGGCTCGAATGGGAGCACTGCCGGGCCGATGGCAGCCGCTTCCAGGTCGATATGATGTTGACCCTCATCGTCCACCATAACCGCAATCTGGTGCACGTCTCCTGGCGCGACATCACCGAGCAGAAGCGCCTGCAACGCGAACTGGAGGAACACCAGCGCCACCTCGAAGACCTGGTGACGCAACGCACCCACGACCTGTCCCTGGCCAAGGATGCCGCCGAGGCGGCCAGCCGGGCCAAGAGCGCTTTCCTGGCCAATATGAGCCACGAACTGCGCACGCCGATGAACGCCATCATGGGCATGACCGGACTTGCCCTGCGCCGCGCCGACGATCCGCGCTTGCGGGATCAGTTGGGCAAGATCGACCAGGCGGCGCAACATCTGCTGGCGATCATCAACGACATTCTCGACATTTCCAAGATCGAAGCCGAGCGGCTGACCCTCGAAACCGTCGACTTCCACCTTGCCGAAACGCTCGACCAACTGCACAACCTGATCGCCCATAAAGTGGCCGAGAAGGGGCTGTGGCTGCGCTTCGACACGGCTTCCGAATTGGCCGGCCTGGGCCTGCGCGGCGATCCGCTGCGGCTGCGGCAGATCCTGTTCAACCTGGTCGGCAACGCCCTCAAATTTACCGAAACCGGCGGCATCACCATCCACGTCGGGCTGGTCGAAAAGGATGAGGTCGGCGTGGCCCTGCGTTTCGCCGTCGAGGATACCGGCATCGGCATTGCCGCCACCGATCAGATGCGCCTGTTCCAGATCTTTGAACAGGCCGATAGCTCGACCACCCGGCGCTACGGCGGCACCGGCCTCGGTCTGGCGATCAGCAAGCGTCTGGCGCAGATGATGGGCGGCGACATTGGCGTCGACAGCGAGCCGGGCGTCGGCAGCTGCTTCTGGTTTACCGCCCGTTTCCTGTTGGCGGAGATGGAGAAAACCTACGTTTCCGTGATTCTTTCCGGCACGCCGGAAAACCGCTTGCGCCAGGAATGCGCCGGCATGCAGGTGTTGCTGGCCGAGGACGAGCCGGTCAACCAGGAAATCACCCGCAGCCTGCTCGAAGAAGTCGGCCTGAACGTCGCCATCGCCAATGACGGCGCCGAAGCCGTGGCCATGTGCCAGAAAAATTCCTACGACCTGATCCTGATGGACATGCAGATGCCGCAGCTCAACGGCATCGAGGCCACCCGGCAGATTCGCCGCCTGCCCGCCCACGGCATGACGCCGATCCTGGCGATGACCGCCAACGCTTTCGCCCAGGATCGCCAGGCCTGCCTCGACGCCGGCATGAACGACCACATCGCCAAACCGGTCGACCCCGACGCCCTGTTCACCATCCTGCTCTACTGGCTCAACCGGATGCAGCAGCGTTGATTCCGTTGTCAATCAACCCCTTATTCCATCTTCAAATCAGCCGAGGACGCGAAGGCGAAGCGAGAGACAGTACGGTTGTACGGCAAGCGAAGCCGGCGATCGGTTGATTGGGAAATGGAATTACTTTTCAGGAGATCATCATGGGCATCATCTGGACCATCGTGCTCGGCTTCGTCATCGGCGTCATCGCCAAACTGTTGCACCCCGGCAAGGAAAACATGGGCTTCATCGCCACCGTCCTGCTCGGCATCGCCGGTTCCTTCCTGGCCGGCCTGATCGGCCAGTTCCTCGGCTGGTACACGGCGGGCGAAGGCGCCGGCATGATCGCCTCGGTGATCGTCGCCGTCATCCTGCTGGTCATTTACGGTCGCCTGCGCGCCCGCTGAACGCCCGATCCCAATCACCGGAGGAAATCCGCCATGCGCGCGCCCGCTCTCGCCATCCTGTTTGCCGCCACCCTGTTTGCCACCGCCCATGCCGGCCCGTTGATCGAATTGAGCGCCGAGGCCAGCCAGCCGGCCGCCAACGACCTGCTGCGCGCCAGCGTCTATGCCGAAGCCAGCGGCGGCAACCCGGCCGAACTGGCGCGCCAGATCAACCAGGACATCGGCGAGGCGCTGACGCTGATTCGCGGCTATCCGGCGGTCGCGGTCAAGAGCGGCCAGCAGAACACCTTTCCGGTCTATGGCCAGAATCAGAAACTGGAAAATTGGCGCATGCGTTCCGAATTGCTGCTGGAAACGAAGGATGTGGCGGCGCTGTCGGAATTGCTCGGCAAGTTGCCGGCGCGGCGTCTGGTTCTCGGTCACCTGAGTCAATCGCCGTCGCCGGCGACGCGCACGGCGGCGGAAAATGCCGCGACGCGCGCCGCGATCAGCGCCTTCCACGCCCGCGCCGGACTGATTGCCGAGCAGTTCGGCAAACCCTACCAGATCAAGCTGCTGCGGGTCAGCCAGCAGGGTTCATTTCAGCCGCCGCCGCCGATATTCCGCGCCGCCAGTCCGATGGCGGCGGCAGCGGCGGCTCCGATGCCGATCGAAGCCGGCGAAAGCCAGGTCACGACCTATATCAACGGCCAGATCGAACTGGGCGACTGAGCGCAGCGCGCGCTAACCCCCCAATTCAGCACACAGACCGGCCAGTAGCCCGCGCAAATCGGCGACCTCGGTTTCGAGCGCGGCGACGCGGGCTTTCAACTCGAACAATTCCTCATGGCAGCCGCGCGGCATGGCGGGCGGCGGCGCCTCGCCAAGCGCCGGCTGACCGCTCAACAGATGGCTCCAGCGGTTCTCGCGGGCGCCGGGCAGGCGCGGCAATTCGACCACCAGACCACGTCCGGCCAGTTCATCGAGAAAAGCCTCGACCGAGGAAATATCGGCGAAGCGGTATAACCGCTCGCAATTGAGGCGCAATTCGCCGGCCGTCTGCGGGCCGCGCAGCATCAGCACGGCCAGTAGCGCCGCCGCCTGACCCGGTACGGCCAGCGCCTTCTCCAGCCGATGCTCGAAGCGCGGCACGCGGCTGCCGCTGACCTCGACCGTCAGGCCCGCCGCCTTCAGGGCATCCAGCGCCTGGGCGATGTCCGCCTCGCTCAGATCGAGCACCGGCTGGCGGCTGCTCTTCTGGTTGCAGCCGGCGGCCAGGGCGTTGAGCGACAAGGGGTAGGCGTCGGGTACGGTGCGCTGCTTCTCCAGCAGCGTGCCGAGCACGCGGGTTTCGGTCAGGGTCAGGATGGGCAGGGTCATGGCGGGATCCGCTTTGTACTTCGGGTTGACGATCAATCAGGCCGGCCATCGCGGTATCCTTGCGCCATGGCCAAGCGCAAGTGTATGGGATCGCGGCGGCGAAAAGGCCTGTTTGGCTGGCTCAAGGCCTTGTTTCTGTCGCCGCCGGAATCCCCGCCCGAACCCGTTTCCGACATCGAACAGGCGCGCCGCCTGCTCGCTGCGATCGATCGCGGCGGCATTCCGCTCAACCCGGCGCGGGTGAGTCACTCCGGGCTAAAGCGAGTTCGGTTCAAATGCTTACACAATCTGGCGCTGCTCCCCCCATCCCAACCTTCCCCCGCAGGCGGGGGAAGGGGCTTTGTTCCCTCCCCTGCTTG
>WQUQ01000073.1 GCA_009782025.1 Desulfobulbus sp.
GCATTGACGAGATGAACGCTCAACCGGTTCGCTTTCAATGGAAAAAGTTTGATTTCCAGATGACCTAATTGGTAAATGTTTTAATGAAACGATGTACTAGCCTGACCTTGTCAAATTTTTGGTACTGATTCTTGGGTATCGGTGTCGCTGACAACGAAGTGTCAACGGCATAGCGGAATATTGCGGAATCAATGCCGTGGCAACGGTCCGTAACCATTTGATTGCATGGATATAGCTGCTATAAAGCAGCCCAACTACTCGGACTCATAATCCGTCCAGGGTTCAAGTCCCTGCGGGCCCACCAAAACAGCCCCCGTGCAATCGACAGATTGTGCGGGGGGTTCTTTTTTTCTGCCTGATAGTTGGCCACATGCTCTGGCGGAGAGGGCGGGATTCGAACCCGCGGTGGGCTATTAACCCACACACGCTTTCCAGGCGTGCGACTTAAACCGCTCATCCACCTCTCCGCGAAAGCGGCGCATTGTAGCAGCTTGGCGGGATAGTTCAAACGGGCCGGCGCGGGAACTGGCCCTGGCCCGCCCGGCGCAGCAGGCTGCTGGCGCGCGATTCGGCGATCAGGCCGGCGGCGGAGTCGATTTCCCTGTCGCCGGCGCGCACCAGCAGCATCTGCAACAGGCGGGCGAGCAGCAGCGCGTTTTGCATGGCGTCGCGGCGGCCGCTGCCGACAGCGAGTCCGAACGCCTCCAGCCAGTCGTCAAGCGGCTGCACGGCCTCGCTCTTGTCGCCGAACAGCGCCGGCAGCAGCCAGGCAAGATCGATCCATTGCGGCTGAAAGTCGATGCCCAAACGCTCCCGGCAGGCGCGCGCCAAAAACCCGCCGACATAAGGCGCATGGTAGGTCACCAGCGGCCCCTTGGCGGCATGGCGGAGGAAGGCCAGCAAGCGGCGTTCGACCGCCCCGCTCTCTGCCGCCGGGTCGGGAAGATCGACGTACAGCGCATCAATCGGCGCAATCGCCGAACGGTGCACGGTGCAGGCGGCAATACCGAGCAGGCGGTCGCGTTGCGGATCGGGGCCGCCAGCCGCCACATCGACGACCCGATAGCGGGTGAGAAAATGCGCCTCGTCCAGCGCCGGCGGCGCGCTCGCCTGCCAGGCGGCGAGGCCGGCCCGCACGTCGTCCGGCAGATGCTCGGGCGTTGCAGCGCGGGACAGGAATTTCTTGATCCCGGAGATCATCACTGCACCTGATAGTCGAGTTTCAGGCGCGACTGGATTTTCCGCGCCTGGCGGAAGGATTCCTTGAGGATGCGGCGATCCAGTCCGTTGAGTTTTTCCGGGTCGATCAGGTTGTCGCCCTGACGCCCCGGCTCGCCTTCCAGATGCTGATGCTGCAAACGCAGCAACTGGATGAAGTTGAGGCCGTCGAGTACGGCATTGACATCTTCGGCCCCGGACGACAGACGCTGCGAAGCCAGGCGCAGGCGCTGCAAGGTGTTGGTGTTGTGCACGCCGGCGGCCAGCGCGTAGATGCGCGCGACATCGACGAAAATGCGCGAGCCGTATTTCTTCAGGTCAATCTTGCCCGGATGGCCGGGTTCGAGATCGGTGATGAAATCGCGGATCTTGCCCAGCGGCGGGCCGACATCGAGCGCGTTGCGCGCCATCGCCCGCAGAAAGATCGGCGACGCCGCCGCTTGCGCCAGCAGATGACGGCGCAAGCTGTCAGCCAGTTCGCTTTTGCCGTACAGCGGACGAAAATCGAAGAAGATCGTGGCATTGAGCAAGGCAACCGGCTCCGGCTGCCTGATCCACTCGCTGAAGCGCGCCTTCCATTCATCGAGCGTCAGGCACCACTGCGGGTTGCTGGCCATGATGTTGCCCTTGCACAGCGGAAAGCCGACGGCGTCCAGATCCTTGTTGACGGCCAGCGCAAAGCTCAAAAAGCGCTCCTTGAGCGCCGCCTGGTCTTCGTTCGCCGGCACGGTGAATAGGATGCCGTTATCCTGATCGGTGCTGAAAGTCTGCTCGTCGCGCCCTTCCGAGCCGAAGGCCAGCCAGGTCCAGTCGATGCCGGCGAAATCGTGGCGGTCGAGATTGATCTGAATGACGCGCCGGGTCAGCGCGTCGTTGAGCGCCGAGATGAACTGCGTCAATTGCTCCGCCCCGATGCCCTGGGCCAGCATGTTGAATGACAACTGGCGCACGTCCGCCGCCGAGCGCCTGAGCGCCCCGATGTCGGTGGCCGTCTCGATGGCCTGGCGAATCTGGGAGAGGCCGATGCGCTGCAAGGCGAACAGATCACGCTCGGAAACAATGCCGGACAAGCGCCCGGCAGGGTCGGTGACGAGCACATGGCGAATGCCGTGGGTGGCCATGCTCAGCATCGCGTCGTAGGCGGTGGCCTGCTCGCCGAGCGCGAACGGCTCGGCCGACATGACCTGGCTGATCGGCGTGTCGAGCGGCAGATCGGCCAGCACCACGCGGTCGAGCAAATCACCGCGGGTAAAGATGCCAAGCGGCTTGTTCTCGCCATCGCTGACGATGATCGAACCAATACCCGCCCGCGACATGATTTCCAGCGCCTCGCGCAGCGGCGTCTCGGGGCGAACCGCCAGCGGGTTGCGGGCGCCGATGCCGGACAGCGGCGAATTGAGCGTCTGCTGCTCGCTCGCCTTCTGCGCGAATTGCTGCTGCAACTGGGAGCGCGACTGATTGAGCAGGCTGGCGATGTACTGCGTGCAAAACAGATTGAATTCCGGGCTGCTGGCCATCAACCCGAGGAAATCCTCGGCCGGCAACTGGTAGCAAAAGGTATCCTCCAGCGCCGTGTAGACGTTGGTCGAGGGCCGGCCGGCCGTCACTGCGCCAATCGGGAAGCTCTCGCCAACGCCGAGGGTGAGAATGGAATACTCCGTCACCGCCACCTCGCCCGCCTGGCGCGCCTGCACCTTGCCGGATTCGATCAGGTAGAAGAAGCGGACATTGCCGGCCGCCGGCCCGACGATCTCGCTGCCCGCCGGATAAAAAACGATCTGCGCCTTGTCACCGAAAGTCTGCAACGCCGCCGCCGACATCTTGTCGAACGGCGCATGCTTCTTCAGGAAAGCCTGCGTATTGCCCGCCACCCGCCGCCGCCCCTCGTCGCGCAACTGCTCGCCGATCGGGTCGATGGTCGATTCTTCCTGTTTATCGGTCATGTTCTTGGGCATGTTTGTCATTCCCTTGGTTTCAGAATATTCCGTGTCGTTGTGAGCTTTTGGCGTCGTTGATGAACGCCGTCACTTGATGGCCAGAACCACCACCCCGGCCGTGACCAGGCCGATGCCGATCCACTCGCGCAGCGTTGAGCGTTCGCCGAGAAAGATGAGCGCGAAGATGGCCACCAGTACGACGCTGAATTTATCCACGGGCGCCACCTTGGAGGCCGGGCCGGCTTGCAGGGCGCGAAAGTAGCACACCCACGACGCGCCGGTGGCCAGCGCCGAGAGCGCCAGGAACAGCAACGTTTTGGGCGACAGCGTGCGCGGGTCGGCCCACTTGCCGGTGTAGCCGACGAAGGCCGCGAGGACGAACACGATGATGACGGTGCGGATCAGCGTGGCGAAATCGGAATCGACGCCGCGGATGCCGACCTTGGCGAAGATTGCCGTCAGCGCGGCAAAGCAGGCGGAGAGCAAGGCCCAATGGAACCAGTTGCCGTCTGTGGTCATCATCGCTTCCCGGCGTCGTTATTGGGTCGGGTAGTTGGCAGGTTGGGGCGAGCCGAAGGCGAAGTCAAAATTTGTGGTTTTTTCACGCTAACCTGCGCGAGTTTTTGCGCCTTCACTTCTGATCTACGCATGACGGATAAGGTGCCTGCTCATTAGGCACCCTGTTGCATAACTTGATCGGGTTTAGCTGTTTAAATCTTGCGGACCACTTGGAATCATCGAGAACCGGCGGCTGATTCAATGGCTGCCCACGCTCAGCCCACTGGATCGTGTAGTAATCATCTGAACCCTTAATGACAATCAGAAGTGCAATCTCACTTCTTGGCGGCCCAATCTGGACGGAGCCGCAACCTGCTAGCGCCATGAACGCCTCGTGCTCGCCAACCTTGAAGTTGCCAAGTCCTTTGCCTGAGTAACTCGCGGGACATGCACGCTGAAAGCCTCCCGCGATCTGTTGCGCAAGCAGTTGGGGAGTGGCCTTCGGATTTGCAGCGAGTCCTTTGGCGCCGGTCAAAGTAATCATCTGCGACCATTTTTCGACAGTTTCACCCTCAGGAACTGACTCCTGAATGTACTGTGAGCCACTCCTGTTTTCGTGCGCCGGCCTAAAGCTAGATGGATACGACATCAGCACAATCTGGCTAAAAATTGGTGTTGTCGCAACAACCGAATACCCTTTAGCCCGAAAATCTGCAATTTCGTCCTTGCGCTCTTGTGCAATACCAAGCATCGACCCCCAGAGCGCGGTCAGCAAAATTGCGGAGATTATGCGCGTAACAGAGTTATTCATCGCTCCGCTCCCCCTTGCGTGTACAACCCAACACCTAGTAGTCCGTATAACCCGCCGCCCCCGGCGTGTAAAAGGTATTCATGTCCACCGCGTTGAGCGGGGCACCGGTTTGCCAGCGTTTGGGCAGGTCGGGATTGGAAATGAACGGCCGCCCGACCGCGACCAGATCGCATTTGCCGGCGGCGAGGTCTTGTTCGGCGCGGGCGGCGTCGTAACCGCCGGAGAGAATCAGCGCGCCCTTGAAGGTGGAGCGGAATGTCTGTTTGATGCTATCCGGCACGGCGGGCGCGCCCATGGTTGAGTGGTCGACCAAGTGGATGTAAACCAGCCCGCGGGCGTCGAGTTGTTGGGCGAGCCAGGCGTAATCCGCTGCCATCGCGTCATACAGCGGCATGTCGTTGAAGATGCCGTAGGGCGAGAGGCGGATGCCGACTTTGTTTTTGCCGATGGCGGCGATGGCGGCGTCGACGACTTCGAGTACGAAGCGGGCGCGGTTTTCGATGGGGCCGCCGTAGGCGTCGGTGCGCTGGTTGGCGTTAGGGCGGATGAATTGTTCGAGCAGGTAGCCGTTGGCGGCGTGCAGTTCGACGCCGTCACAGCCGGCGGCGACGGCATTCCTGGCGGCTTGCGCGAATTCGTTGCGAGTGGCGTCGAGGTCGGCCTGGGTCATGGCGGCGGGCGCGCCGTTCTGTTTCATGCCTGCGGCATCGGTATAGATGTCGCCGGCGGCGGCTATGGCGGAGGGGGCGATGAGGCGCGCGCCGGGCGGCAGGTTGAGCGGGTGGCCGACGCGGCCGGCGTGCATGAGTTGCATGAAGACCTTGGCGCCGCCGGCGTGGGCGGCCTGGGTGATGGTTTGCCAGCCGGCGATTTGTTCTGCCGAGTAGATGCCGGGCATGCGCGGGTAGCCCAGGCCGTTGGGCGAGGGGGAGACGCCTTCGGTGATGATGAGTCCGGCGCTGGCGCGTTGGCGGTAGTACTCGGTCATGAGTGCGTTGGGGGTGTTGCCGGTGGCGCGGCAGCGCGTCATCGGGGCCATGACCAAGTGGTTTTGCAGGGTCAGGTTGGCGAGTTGGGCGGGGGAAAAGAGTCGGGACATGGGGTTGGCTCCAGGGTGATTGAATTTGCCGATATTAGCAGTCCCGGTTTCAACGCGCAGAACGTTGGGGACGATTTTCTTCCCGCGAGAGAGGTGCTACCCTGCGCCGGCCATGAACCAAACCAACAAACCGCGCCGCTCGCCGGCCAATCCGCTCGATGCCCGGTTGCCGGTCTGGCGCGACGGGCAGGGCGAGCCGCTCGCCTGCATCGAGAAGATCCGGGTGATGAATGACAATTTCGCCGAGTTGCGCCAGGCGCTCATCGATGCGCTCGAGGATGGCATTCTGCTGGGCGCCGACGAGGCCAGCTTGCGCGCTTGCTTCGCGGCGCTGGCGGCCGAAGTGCCGCTTGGCGTGACCACGGCGCAAGCGAGAAGCCCGGCCTTCAGGCCGGGGTCAAGCGAGTCAAGCGTGATTTCGGTGCCGGAGGCACCCCAAACTCGTGGCGAGGAAGCTCCGGGCTTCAGCCCGGAGTGACTCACGGCGCGGCCGCCGGAGGAAACAACGCCAGAGCGGCCAGAGCGGCAATAAATTCAGCGATAGACCAGAACCGGCACCTTGGAGTGCGTCAGGACCTTGTTGGTCTCGCTGCCGAGCAGAAAGCCGCTGATGCCGCGGCGGCCGTGCGAGGCCATGAAGATCAGGTCGCAGCCGGATTTTTCGGCGGCCTGGATGATCGCCTCATACGGCACGTCGCTGGTGGCGGTGGCGACGTCGCAGGCGACGCCGGCTTCGGCGCACAGCGCCTGGACCGCGCCGAGATACCCCTTGGCCTGCTGTTCGGCCATCTCGGCGAATTTTTCCGGCGTGGTCGGGTCGATCAGCGCGCCTTCGCCGAAGTAGGCGATGGGGTATTCCGGTTTGGCGAAAAAGACCGTGATGCGGGCGCCGGTTTCCTGAGCGAAGAGAACGGCGTGGCGGGCCGTGGCTTGCGACAGTTCCGAGCCGTCGGTGGGAACGAGAATGTGCTTGAACATGACTTTCCTCCTCTTCTGAAATCCTGAAACGTTCTGCTGGCGTTGCTTTCCGCCCTGCTCGGGGTCATGCTACGCGAAGTCAGGAGGATTTCAACCTAAAAACCGCAGTTGACCGCTTGGAACCCTTACGAGATCCGTATGAACACGACCTTTTCTGGCTTCGATAACCATCATCGCATGGGTGAGATCGCTACGCGCCCGGTAGGGTTTTGGCCCGCCGACCCCTGGCAAATTTGATTTTGCACCGGCGGGGCAGAGCCGCCGCCCTACGGCGTTGCTTCTCCTTGCAGGCGCGTCCAACTGCCGTTTCCAGGTTTAAAAATGGAATATGATGATGGCCATTCCCGACCCCAGGAGGTGAGACCCGATGCCCACGAATTCATCCAGCAAAACCCCCGGCCTCGACATTCGCCATGAAAGTCCGCTGGAAACCCTTGGCGATGCGGTGAGCAAGGCGATCGATCCGTATGGCGTGACCACCTCGCTGCTCCATGCCCAGGTGGCCTGGATGTTGCACCCGCAGGAATTTCTGCGCGCCATGAACGCGCTTTCCTCGGATCTGGTGGCGCTGCAATCGCATGTCGTGAACCGGGCGCTGGGCGTGCCCTCGGCCGACGTCATCACGCCCAATGCCGACGATGCCCGTTTCGTCAACCCGGTGTGGACCGAATCGGCCAGTTGGGACATCGTCAAGGAGTGGTACCTGGCTTTCACCCGCCATATCCAGAACATGCTGTTCGAGACGCCGGGGCTGTCGGACAAGGAGCGCCGGCGCTCCGCTTTCTGGTGGCGCAAGTGGCTGAACATGGTGGCGCCGACCAATTTCTTCTGGCTCAACCCCGAGGCCATGCGCCGCTTTGTCGAGACCCAGGGCGAGAGTCTCAAGCAAGGCTGGGAAAACTTTCAGCGCGATGCGGCGGCCAAGAACATTCTGATGGTCGAGCCGGATGCCTTCACGGTCGGCCGCGATCTGGCGACGACGCCGGGCAAGGTGATTTTCCGCAATCGCCTGCTCGAACTGATTCACTACGCGCCGACCACCGACAAGGTGCGGGCAATGCCGATTCTCATTACGACGCCGTGGATCAACAAGTTCTACATCCTTGATCTGACGGCCAGGAAGAGTCTGGTCAAATATCTGACGGATCAGGGTTTTTCGGTATTCATCACCAGTTGGAAGAATCCGGGTGAGGACATGGCCGATGTCACTTTCGACGATTACCTGCTCGAAGGTGTGGCCGAGGCGGTGCGCGTCGTCCGCGAATTCTGCAAGGTGCCGCAGATCCATCTGGTCGGCTACTGTATCGGCGGCACCCTGGTCTCCACCTACATGGCCTGGGCCAACAGGCGCTTCGGCCCGGACCAGATGCCGGTCGCCCACTGGACGCTGTTTACCACCCTGACCGATTTTTCCCATCCCGGCGACATCGACGTTTTCATCGACGAAAGCTGCATCACCGCGCTCGAGGAGTCGATGGCGAAGAAAGGTTATCTCGACGGCAGCGAGATGGCGGCCTCCTTCCGCCTCTTGCGCTCGAACAGCCTGATCTGGCACTACTGGGTCAGCAGCTACCTGCTCGGCGAGCCGTTGCCGGCCTTCGACGTGCTGTTCTGGAACATGGATTCGACGCGCATGCCGCAGGCCATGCACGCCTGGTATCTGCGCGAACTGTACCTGCACAACAACCTCATCAAGCGCAACAAGCTCAGCATCGGCGGCGAGAACATCGACCTCGACGGCATCGTCCAGCCGCTCTATGCCGTCACCGCCGAGGACGACCACATCGCGCCGTGGAAGCAGTGCTACCGCATCAGGAAGCAGATCAACGTCGCCGCGCCGGTGCGCTTCGTGCGCTCGACCTCGGGCCATATCCTCGGCATCGTCAATCCGCCGGCCAATCCGCCCAAGCGCGCCTACCGGATCGCCGAACCGGAACGCAACGAGCATTGGGAGCACTGGCTGGAACGCGCCGAGAAAAAGCCGGGCACCTGGTGGGAAGACTGGACGCGCTGGCTGGGCGAGCGCACCGGCCCGCTGGTCGCTGCCTATCCGGCCAGCAATCGCGCATTTCCGGCGCTGGGCGAGGCGCCTGGCAGTTACGTGCTGGAGAAATAAGGGCCGGTTCGCCAACCCGGAAGGCAATTTGACTGCGGTCAAAGCGCCTTCCGGGGGATCGCCTGACAATGCGCCACCCCCACCGCGACGAGCCAAAAATGACCACGATCCGTAGTTTCATGACCGACGATCATCGTCATTGCGACGATCTGCTCGCCGAAGCCGAGCAAGCCATGGCGAAAGGCCATATCGCGGCTGGCCGGGCCGCTTTTGATCGTTTCCGCACGGCTTTGCTGGCCCATTTCGCCGCCGAGGAGCAAACCCTGTTTCCCTCCTTTGAAGCGAAAACCGGCATGACGATGGGGCCGACCCGGGTCATGCGCCTGGAGCACGAGCAAATACGGGCGCTGGCCGACGATGCGGCCAGGGCGCTCGAACTCGGCGACAGCGGCGATTATCTCGGCTATGCCGAAACCCTGCTCATCATGATGCAGCAGCACAATCTGAAAGAGGAAAACATGCTCTACCCCATGTGCGACGAGCATCTGAGCGCCGAGACGCCGACGCTGCTGGCGCGCCTTGAGACCGATCTGGCGGCAAAATGAGCCACCCGAAAGCGCGGCATGTCGTCGACGCGCGCTACATGGAGCCGCCGGAACCCTTCGTGCGCACCATGGAAATGCTCGACGCCCTGCAACCCGGAGAAAAGATGCTGTTGCTGCTGTTCCGCGAACCGCACCCGCTGTACCGGGTGCTGCGCCAGAATGGTCATGCTTACGAAAGCGAACTGTTGCCCGATGGGACCTTTGAAATTCTCATCTCGCGTTGAACGCGGCGATGCAGTCCCCGGTCTCCCTCGATAACGCGCCGCCGCTGGCGGCGTCCCTGCGTTTCTTTCTGACCGCGCCCTTGTTCCTGGTTCTGGCGGGCCTGTTGTTGCTCGTTTCCGGCAGCGAAATTTTCGCCTCGCGCTGGGCGCCGGTCACGCTGGCGCTGGTGCATTTGCTCACCATCGGGTTCATGTTGCAGGTGATGATCGGCGCCCTGATCCAGGTGCTGCCGGTGATTATCGGCGTCCACCTGCGCCGGCCGCTGCCGCTCGCCCGCTTCGTCCATGGCGCGTTGAATGCCGGCGCGCTGGCGCTGGCCGCCGGTTTTCTCACCGCTTCGTCGGCGCTGCTGCGCCTGGCCGCCATCCTGCTGGCGCTCGGCGTCGGCGGTTTCCTGCTCGCCGCCGGGCCGGCGATTTTTGCCCAGGCGTCGACCAGCCCGACCATTCGCGGCCTCAAACTGTCGCTCCCCGGCCTGGCTGGCGTTGCCGGCCTGGGCGTCACCCTGGCGCTCGGTCTGGCCCGCGGCTGGGCGCTGCCCTACCCGCGGCTGGCCGATCTGCATGCCGGCTGGGGGTTTGCCGCCTGGGCCGGTGTGCTGCTGGCGGCGATGGCCTACGTGGTGGTGCCGATGTTCCAGTTGACGCCCGGCTATCCGGCCCGGCTGAGTTGGTGGCTGCCGCCGCTGTTGCTGACCCTGGTGCTGCTGTGGAGTCTGGGCGTCGCGCTCGATTGGCCGCTGCCGGTGCGCTTGGCGCAGGGGGCGCTGGCTGTCTCCGGTCTGGCCTTCGCCGGTTTGACGCTGCGCTTGCAGTCGCAACGCCGACGGGCGCGCGTCGATGCCACCAGCCGCTACTGGCAGGCGGGGTTGCTGGCGGCCCTCGGCGCGCTGTCCCTGTTCGCCGTCGCCACGGCCTGGCCGGCCGCCGCCGAATATCCGGCCTGGACGCCGCTATTCGCCATCCTGCTGCTGGCCGGGGCTTTCATTCCCTTGATCGCCGGCATGCTCTACAAGATCGTTCCCTTCCTGACCTGGATGCACTTGCAACAGCGCATGCAGCCCGGTCTGCCCCTGCCGAACATGAATCGACTGCTGCCCGATCAGGCGATGCAGCGGCAGATGCGGGTTTATCTGGCGGCACTGACGCTGCTCGTCGGCGCGGCCTGGTGGCCGCAGTGGCTGGCGCGGCCGGCCGGCATCATGCTGGCGGTGGCCGGCGGCTGGCTGTGGTGGAATCTGCTCGGCGCGGCCTGGCGCTATCGTCAGCAGGCGACGCTGATGGCGGCGCACAAAGAAACTGGGGCGACCGGGGCGAGCGGCGGATGAGCTATCTGGCCATCAAGCATCTGCACGTCACCTGCGTCGTCCTCAGCGGCCTGGGTTTTTGTCTGCGCGGCTGGTGGATGGTCAGCGGCTCGCCGCGTTTGCAGGCGCGGCTGACCCGGACGTTGCCGCATGTCGTCGACACGGTTCTGCTCGGCAGCGCGCTCATGCTGGCCTGGATGAGCGGCCAATATCCCTTCGTCAAAGGCTGGCTGACGGCCAAGGTGATCGGCCTCTTGGCCTACATCGGCTGCGGCGCGATGGCGTTGAAGCGAGCGCCGAACCGCGCCGCCCGGCTGCGCTATCTGGCGTTGGCGCTGCTCGCTTACGCTTACATCGTCGGCGTTGCACTGACCCGCCATCCCTTCCTGCTATAGCGGTTGCCAAAAATCCCCATACTTTGTCGACTTCGCCTTGCCGTACTGCTTGTACTGTCTGCGGCTCGTCTTCGCGTCTCACGTATTTTTGGCAACCGCTATATGAAAAAGAGGCGTCCCCGCCAATTCAACGGGAACGCCTCCTCGATTTCGCCCGCCAGGGGCGGGCTTTACTCCATTTCTGTTTCAAACGGTAAATATTGACGTGCCGTGCAGTACAACCCCGTCATTGCGCGCTCCACGCAGAATGATGATTCCGGGGCGATTTCCTGTCGTTACAAATGAGAAATGGAATTAGATGATGCCCTGGGCGATCATGGCATCGGCGACCTTGACGAAGCCGGCGATGTTGGCGCCATTGACATAGCTGACCTTGCCATCGGGGCCGCGGCCATATTCCACGCAGGCCTCGTGGATGTCGCTCATGATCTTGTGCAGACGGGCATCGACCTCCTCGCGCGTCCACGACAGGCGCATGGCGTTCTGGCTCATTTCCAGGCCCGAGGTGGCGACGCCGCCGGCGTTGCTGGCCTTGCCGGGGGCATAGAGGACGTTGTTGGCCTCGAACACATGGAAGGCTTCGAGCGTGGACGGCATGTTGGCCCCTTCGGCGACGCACTTGACGCCGTTCTTGACCAGGGTCTTGGCGTCCTCCGCGTCGAGTTCGTTCTGGGTGGCGCAGGGCAGTGCAATATCGACCGGCACATGCCACGGGCGAACGCCGGGCAGGAACTTGGCGCCGACCTTGGCGGCATAGTCGCTGGCGCGGCCATACTGGTTGTTCTTGATGTCCATCAGGATAGCCAGTTTTTCGCTGGTGAAGCCTTCCTCGTCGAGCACCGTGCCGTTGGAATCGGACACGGTAACCACCTTGGCGCCGAAGGCCATCGCTTTTTCAACGGCATACTGGGCGACGTTGCCGGAACCCGAAACGCTGACGCGCTTGCCCTCAAAGCCCTGACCGACTTGTTCCAGCATCTGCTTGGCGAAGTAAACCGTGCCGTAGCCGGTCGCTTCCGGGCGGATCAGCGAGCCGCCGTAGCTCAGGCCCTTGCCGGTGAACACGCAATCGACGCGGTTGGAGAGCTTTTTCATCATGCCGGCCATGAAGCCGATCTCGCGGCCGCCGACGCCGATGTCACCGGCCGGCACGTCGGTATCGCTGCCGATGTGGCGGAACAGTTCGCTCATGAAAGCCTGGCAGAAACGCATGATTTCGTTCTGGCTGCGGCCCTTCGGATCGAAATCGGAGCCGCCCTTGGCGCCGCCCATCGGCAGGGTGGTCAGGGCATTTTTGAAGGTCTGTTCGAAGGCCAGGAATTTGAGGATCGACAGGTTGACCGAGGGATGGAAGCGGAGGCCGCCCTTGTACGGGCCAATGGCCGAGGAATGCTGGATGCGGTAACCGCGGTTGACCTGCACCTGGCCTTTGTCATCAATCCAGGTGACGCGGAAAATGACGGTCCGCTCCGGGTCGACCAGGCGATCGATCAGGCCGTTTTCCCCGTATCTGGGGTTTTTCATGATGAACGGCCAGATGCTTTCGAGAACTTCGGTGACCGCTTGCAGGTATTCGGGCTGGCTGGCGCTCCGCGTGGCAACCCGGTTGATGAATTCTTGAAGAGATGTATAGCGCAAGATCACTGCTCCTTGACAAGGTTGGGATGAAAAACAGGTTGGAAAGCGTGTGGATGCGTCGCCAAGGGCACGGCATCAGGCGGCGGTCGGCTGGATGACGCCGACGACGGTCAGACGGCGGCTGTTGCCGCCGGGAAAATCCCAATCAAGTTCCTGGCCGATGGTCAGGTGGGTCGCTTGCATTGAAGGTACCGAGAGTTGGCTAGCCAACAAGAGAAGAAAACGCGAAAGGCCGTCATCGTAATGGACGATGGGAGCCTTGATAAGTTGGCGAATTTGAATAAGACTGTTTCCATTTTCGTAACAATAAAATCGCCATGAAGAATGTCGATGACATGTTATTGTTCGCCCAGGTGGTCAAGGCCCGGAGTTTTTCCGCCGCCGCCGACCATCTCGGCATCTCCAAGTCGCGGGTCAGCAAATCGGTAGCCCGGCTGGAGGCGGCGCTCGGCGTTCGCCTGCTGCAACGCAGCACCCGGCGGCTCAATCTGACCGAGGTGGGCGAGGCTTATTTCACGCATTGCGACCGCATCCTCGACGAACTGGCGCTGGCCGACAACACGGTCGGCAGCCTGCACCGGGAGCCGCGCGGCACGCTCAAATTCAGCGCGCCGGTGGCCTTCAGCACGCTGCACCTGGCGTCGGCGCTGCCTGATTTCATGGCCCGCTATCCCGATCTGACCGTGGATATGACGATCAGCGACCGCCTGGTCGACCTGGTCGAGGCGGGCTACGACCTGGCCTTGCGCATCGCCCCGGAGCCGGGCGGCCCCAATCTGGTC
The DNA here is from genome assembly GCA_009782025.1 of Desulfobulbus sp. Lineage (GTDB taxonomy): Bacteria > Pseudomonadota > Gammaproteobacteria > Burkholderiales > Rhodocyclaceae > Azonexus. The sequence continues at coordinate 13,549 of WQUQ01000073.1, forward strand.
GCCCGGCGTCTGGCGCCGATCCGCCGCAAGATTTGCGGCAGTCCGGCCTATCTCGCCCGGCGCGGCGTACCGCAAACGCCGGCCGACCTGCTGCATCACAACTGTCTCGATTACACCTGCATGAATACCGACGGGCGCTGGCATCTGCGCGGCCCGGCCGGCAAGGCGGCCGTTCCGGTCGCCGGCAACCTGCGCATCAACGACGACGAAGCGCTGTCGCAAGCCGTGCTCGGCGGCCTCGGCCTGGCCTTGCTGCCGACCTTCATCATTGGCGGCGAGCTGCGGGCCGGACGTTTGGTCGAAGTCCTGCCCGACTATCTGCCGGTCGAGCGTTCCATCTATGCCGTGCACCTGCCGGATCGGCATCTGCCGTCGAAGGTGCGGGTTTTCATCGAATTCCTGCAACAGCGCTTCGGCGATGATCCGTATTGGGATCGGTTGTCGGCGAGCGTTGAGAATTGAGTGTATTGGCCGGCTGAACGAAGCGAAAGCGAACTTGCCGTGCAACGGCGCAGTCTTAAAAATGGAATAACATGGCGACCCTTGGCAATTGATCGGAACCCCCATGCCCCCTGCCGCCGCGACCCGACCCGCCTCGACCGACCCGGCGCGGCGCTGGCGCGTCATTGCCGCCGGCGTCTGCGCCCTGATTCTCACCGTCGGCCTGGCCCGCTTCGCCTATACGCCGCTGCTGCCGGTCATGCGCGACCAGGCCGGGTTGTCCTATCTGGCCGGCGGCTGGCTGGCGACCATCAATTACGCCGGCTATATGAGCGGGGCGCTGCTGGCCGCCTCGATCAGCGACCTGGGCCGCAAGTACGCGCTCTACCGCGTCGGCCTCGTCATCGCCGTGCTCAGTACCGCGGCCATGGGGCTGACCGACAACGTCATGCTGTGGGCGGCGCTGCGCTACGTCGCCGGCTTGTCGAGCACGGCCGGTCTGCTGCTGGCTTCCGGCCTGGCGCTCAACTGGCTGATGCGCCAGGGGCATCGCCCTGAACTGGGCCTGCATTTCACCGGCCTCGGCCTGGGCATCGTCGTCTCCGGTCTGGCGGTCGCGGCCATGAGCGGCTGGCTGGCGTGGGATCGGCAATGGCTCGGCCTGGGCGCGCTCGGTTTGCTTTTCTTCGTGCCGGCCTGGTTCTGGCTGCCGGCCCCGGCCGCGCTGACGGTCGGCGCGCCCCAGCCGCTGACGGCCCCGCCGCGCCCTTCGCCGCGCTGGCTGTGGCTGTTCATCGGCGCTTATTTCTGCGCCGGCTTCGGTTTCGTCATCAGCGCCACGTTCATCGTCGCCATTCTGGAAAAGCTGCCCCTGTTCGCCGGCCGGGGCGGCCTGATCTGGGTCGCCGTCGGCCTGGCGGCCGCCCCGTCGTCCTTCGTCTGGGATCGGACGGCGGCCGGCATCGGGCCGATTCGCGCCCTGCTGCTGGCCTACGGGCTGCAAACGGTTTCCATCCTGCTGCCGGCCATCAGCGACAGCGCAGCGCTCAACCTCATCAGCGCCGTGCTGTTCGGCGGCACCTTCGTCGGCATCGTCAGCCTGACGTTGACCTTGATCGGCCGCTGCTTCCCCGCCAATCCGGCCAAGGCGATGGCGCGGATGACGTTGAGCTACGGCGTGGCGCAGATCGGCGCGCCAGCCATGGCCGGCTATATCGCCGCCGCCAGCGGCAGCTACCACGGCGCGCTATGGGTCACGGCGGCGGTGATGGCGGTCGGGATGCTTCTGTTGCGGGCCTTGCAGCGGGAGGAACTGCGGCGCGTCGGCCATTGATTGGCTGCATATCCAGGAGCCTGTCGGACTTTCCCGCCCCTGCGTCAACCCCAGGGCGATTGCATTTATTCGTCATGCGCGTTCCGCAAAAAATCGTTAACCCTCAGTCACTTATGAGGTCATCTTGTAAACTCATCCGAAATGGCGTCT
>WQUQ01000074.1 GCA_009782025.1 Desulfobulbus sp.
GTTCGCTTTTAGGTAGTGAGGTGTTATGCTGCACTCTGCTTGTAACACATGAGAGGTTGACACCATGAGCGAAGCCACCTTTACCTTTCGGGTCGATGAAGTCTTGAAAGCCGAGTTCTCGATGGCGGCAAAAAACCGTGACCGCAGCGGCGCGCAGCTTTTGCGCGATTTTATGCGCGAATTCGTCCAACAGCAGGCGGCAGCGGCTCATGACGCCTGGTTCAGTCGTCAGGTACAGGCGGGGCTGGATTCGGCCAATGCCGGCAATCTGATCCCGGCCGCCGAGGTTGAGACCCAATTTGCAGCCAAGCGGGCGGCGACACGGCGTCGGCTTGCCGCTTCTGAATGATGGAATTGTTCTGGACGCCGGAGGCGACGCAAGACCGCGATGCCATCCATGAGTACATCGCGGCCCACAATCCAAGCGCCGCGCTGACCCTTGATGAATTGTTTTCAGAGAAAGCGGGTGGCTTGACTGGTTACCCCGACATGGGGCGGCCTGGTCGTATCGCCGATACCCGCGAACTGGTTGTGCATCGGAATTATATTCTGGTCTATGACGTGACCAGCAGCCGGGTGCGCGTGCTGCGTATCTTGCACGCTGCGCGGCAATGGCCGCCAGCGTAACCATGCTACCGGGTAGCCATCCCGGGAACGTTGCCGGATGCAAAATCCAAAGCAACAGTGCCGTAAAGCAGCATCGGAAACGAAATCATTGCCCGTCCCGCCATCGACCGCCGTTCCTGCACCCGCATGAATCACGTTGTCGGCGCCGCCCGCCTCAACGATTGTGCTTCTATATTCCCAGCGAGACGTGGTCGTGGTGAAATTCATGGCTGAAGTCGGCGGCGTGGTACCGGTGCCCTCGACCCACCAACCCAAGAACTTGCCGGTGCTGTCGTAAAACGGCACGGGGGGATGACCCACCCAAGAAAAGCCGTCAACAACCCCAAACGGCACAAGTTTCCGCTTCTTCAACCTTCGCCAGGTTACTCCATCCGGTTGTTCGGGTTGTACGGCTGCGCTTGCGCCTTGCCCTCCCGCACCGCCTCCCGCCGCCCCGCCGCCAGCCGGATCGCATCCTGCTGTTCTGCCTTCCGCCATTCCGTCTCCCGCTCGATCTCCCTCGCCTCCCTCGACGGCCAGGCGCAGGCCGTCAGCAAGAGACTGAACAGCAGCGCTCCTATGTGGGAAAATTCTTCTGAAAGGTGTTCAGGATGTCTCCGAACACCTGTATAGGATGTCCCCGGTCTGAACAGCAGGGTGAGGGAGCAGAACAACCCCGCCCTGACTTGAACCTTTGCCCCTCCCCTGAATCATGAATGAACGCTGGATTCTCCAATTCTGCCATTGCCATTACGGGCCATTCCTCGATGTCGCCCGGCAAACCGCCGCGCTGTTCAAGGGGTCGCCGTACAAAATCCTCACCGTCTATCTGACTGATAAGCCATCAGAGGCGGCGCGGATCGGCTCTGCTTCCGATGAGGTGATTTTTCTCGACTACGACAGCAAGCAGGTTCGCGGCCTGAAGCTTTCGGCCATCCGCGACCTAAAAAAAATCGCCGCCAGCCGGGATTTCGCGCTGGTCATTGCCCATCGCGCCAAGCCCATCTACATCGCCTGCCTGGCCACCAAGCTGCCGGTCATTGGCGTGCATCACTCCTTTGGCGACTTCCAGCGGGCCTCGCGGCGCTGGTTCGTCAACCGCTTTCGCCAGCGTCTGTCGCTGCTCGGTGTCTCGGATGCCGTGCGCGACGACATGCGCCGCTATTTGCCCGACTGGCCCGCCGATCGGATCGAAACCTTGCACAATCGCATCGACGTCGACGCCCGCCTGCGCGGACTCCTCGCCAGAAAAGACGCCCGCGCCAGGCTGGGGCTGCCGGACGAGGCCAAAATCATCGGCAACGTCGGCCGCCTGCACCCGGACAAGGATCAGAAAACCCTGCTCGCCGGCTTTGCCCAGGCTCTGCCGCACCTGCCGCCCGGCGCGCTGCTGGCGATTGCCGGCAGCGGCCGGCTGGAAGCCGACCTCAAGGCGCAGGCCCAAGCCTTGGGCATCGCGGAACGAGTGATCTTTCTCGGCCAGGTGCCGGACATGTGGCGTCTGTTCGCCGCCTTCGACCTCTTCGTGTTGAGTTCCGACCACGAACCTTTCGGCATGGTGCTGCTCGAAGCCATGGCGGCCAATGTTCCCGTCATGGCCACCGACTGCGGCGGCGCACCGGAAATCGTCACCGACGCCCATGCCCTTTTTCCGCTTGGCGACAGCCGGACGCTGGCCGAAAAACTCGCCGCATTTTTCTCGACCCCGCCAACCGGCGCAACGCCGCTTGAACGCCTGCAACAACATTTCTCCGATGAGGCGGCGCGGCAACGCTTTTTCGCCCTGCCGATGGTGCAGAAGGTGCTTGGCGGATGAGGGAGTGATAGCAATCAACGTGATACGCTATCGCTGCCAACGCAATCAACCGGAGGTCAACATGGCCAGCGTACTCGTCAGAAACCTGCCCGATGAAGTTCACCGCGCCCTGCGGGTGCGGGCTGCGCAGCACAACCACAGCACCGAGGCGGAAATCCGGGACATTCTGGCAGCGGTCGCCCTGCCGCCCGAGCGCGTCAAACTTGGCTCTTTGCTAGCCTCCATCAGCCGCGAAATCGGGTTGACGGATGAGGAATGCGCCGTGTTTGACACCGTGCGCGACAAAACCGCCAGCGAACCCCTGAAATTCGAATGATCCTGCTCGACACCAACGTGATTTCAGAGCCGCTCAAGCCCAGTGGTTCGGCATCGGTTCTGGCGTGGATTGACACCCAGATGATCGAGGCGCTTTACCTCTCTGCCATCACGCTTGCCGAATTGCGTTTCGGCATCGCAGTCATGCCGGACGGCAAGCGCAAAAACGCTTTGCGGCAACGTCTGGATGAGCAAATCGTGCCGCTTTTTGCCGGGCGCACTCTGTCCTTCCACCCGGATTGCGCCGATGCTTATGCGACATTACGCGCCCGCGCCCGCAGGGCCGGCAAGAATATCGACACGGCAGACGGCTACATCGCCGCAATTGCCGCCGCCAACGGCTTCGCCATCGCCACACGCGACACCGGCCCCTTTCTGGCGGCTGGCCTCGATGTCATCAACCCGTTCCGCCACGGTCAGCCATGAGCGCCATTCGCAAGCTCTTGATCCTCGATGGCATTGCCGGCGCCCCGCTGGGCCGGGAATTGCAGGAAGCCTTTCAGGAATCCGGCGTCGAAACGGCGCATGTCGATTGCCTCCAGCAAGCGATGAAGCCGCTGTATGGCGTGCGTTCGGCGTGGGCCAAGTTGCGCAACCGGGAATCCGGTGGCGATTCCTTTTACTTCCTGCCCAGACTGTTGGAAAAAGACCTGCGGGCATGGCTGGCCTGCGAACAGCCCAGTCATATCCTGGTTGTCGGCTTCATCTACAAGTTCTTTGACCCCGCGCTGCTGCGCCGGCTAGCGGATGAGGCCGGGATTGCGCTGCTCCTCTACGACACGGACACCTGCAATCTGTATGACCGGCGGCGGGAATTCATTTTTTTCATCGAACGCGAGTTGCCGGTTTACCAGCACATTTTTTCCTTTTCCCGCGTCACCACTCGTTTTTTTCAGGACACACGCCAGCTCAGCGCCAGCTTTTTGCCATTCGGAGCCAAGCCGATTGCCGGTCTGCCCGCCGCTTCGGACGACAAACCTCTGGATGCGCTGTTCGTCGGCAGTTGCGATTTGCGCCGCATCTTTCTGCTCGAAGGCATCCGCGATCATGTCAGCATTCGCGGCAATCGCTGGCGGCGCAACCTGCCGCTGATGTCCGCGCCGCTGCGCCAGCGGGTCGATGACCGACCGGTCTGGGGCGCGGAACTGCACCAGATGCTCGATCAGGCCAAGATTGTCCTCAACATCACCCGGACTGACTTCCATGGCGCCGAAACCGGCATCAATCTGCGCATCTTCGAGGCGCTCGCCGCCGGCTGTTTCCTGCTGACCGATCATTGTGACGAACTGGCCACCCTGTTCGCGCTGGGCGAGGAAATCGAAACCTACCGCTCGGCCGCCGAACTCGGCGAGAAAGTCCGCCATTACCTCGCCCACACCGAGGCGCGAAGCCGGATCGCCAATCAGGGCCATGCCGCGTTCCGCGCCTCCCACACCTGGAAGCACCGTGTGGCGGACATCCTGCATTTTCTCCAGCACGGCCAGCCGCAAGGCGGCAGCAGCCATCTCCCCGCCGACGCTGACGGCGGTCATTGACATGATCTGCCAACCAACACCCCCCCTCCCGAAAATTGCGGAGAAACCAAGCCTTGCGCTAGTTTCCTTCGACTCGCTGGGCGACGGCCTGATCTACCTGATGATCGCCAGCAACCTGCAAGGAAATGGCTTTGCCGTCACCTGCTACGCGAACATCGCCTGGCAGATGCGGGCATGGCTGCCGGATCTCGACATCCGGCCCTATCCGCCCGCCGACCAATTCGAGACGGAACTGGCGGCATACGACCTGGCCATCGTCAGTCCGCCGGGTTTCATTCGCGCCAGCATGGATGCGACGACGACCGCCCGCTGGCGCGAGAAATGGCTGCTGATCTGCCAAAACCCGCCGGCAAGCTGGCGTTTCGATCACACCGAGCGGCTTCGCCGCGCCTTGACGCCGGAAAAATTCCGCCAACTCGAAAAGCTGCTGGACGCCAGCGGCCCCATCGCCCGCTTTCGCCCGTTTACCGACGAAAGCGTGGTCGAAATGAGCTTGCATTACCTGCGGGAGAAGATGCGCCTGGCACACGTCAGCAAGGCCGTTCCCATCGTCGCGCCGCAAGGGCTGCTGCGCCGCCGCCACCGGCAGCGGATCATCGTCAGCCCGGATTCAGCCGGGCCGGAGAAAAAAGACTGGCGTCCCGCCGCCTTCCTCGCGCTCTGCCATCGTCTCAAAACGCGCGGCTACACGCCCGAAATCGTCGTCGCGCCGAAGAACCATGCCGCCTGGGCAGCAAGGGCCGGCCATGCCTTTCCGCTTCCGCGTTTCGACGACATCGGCGCACTGGCCACCCATCTCTACGAATCCGGGGCCGTCATCGCCAACGATTCCGGCAACGGGCATCTGGCATCCTTTCTCGGCATCCCGGTCGTCACCATCTACCGCAAGAAGAATCCGCGCTTTCATTGGCGGCCGGACTGGTCGCCGGGCATCGTCGTCTGCCCGCCCTTTCTTCCCTTTTTACGAGAGAGCCTGTGGAAATATTTTGTCCGCCCCTCGCAAGTCATCGCAGTGCTTGAGCGTCTGCTGGAGACAACATGATTGACCCGCCGACGCTACCGCAACGCATCCGCATCCTGCAATTGCAGACCGAATGCCATGACCGTTCGCACGACCCGACCGATCTCGCCGAGCAGATCGTCGCCGCATTCCCGCGCGACCGTTTCGAGGTGACATCAGCTTTTTTGCAGGGCCGGCCCGAAACCGGGCAGCCCCCAAGTTGCGCCGAACACGTCCATTATTTTGAATTTTCGGAAAAAGCCATGCGCGGCCTGCGCCTGGGGGTGCACCGCGCGCTGTGGCGATATTGCCGGGAAGGCCGGTTCGATGTCGTCATCTGCAACCGGTACAAGCCGGTCAACATGCTGATGACGATCAGCCGCTTCTTGCGCATCCCCGTATGCGTCGGCATCTCGCATAGCCTGGGGGAATACGACCGCCTTACGCGCCGCTGGGCGGCGGCCTTGTCGATACGGCCCAACTGGCGTTTTGTCGGCGTCTCTCCCACCGTCCGCGACTATCTCATCAACCTGGGTTGCGGTTTCACCCCGGACAACACGGTAGCGATCAATAACGCGCTCGATCTCAAGGTGGTCGAGGATATGTTCCTGCCGCGCGCGGCGGCGCGGGAAGAACTTGGTCTGCCCCAGGAAGCGCGCTTGATCGGCGCGATTGGCCGACTGGTGCCGATCAAGGGGCATATTTATCTGCTCCGCGCATTCGCCGCCATCGCCTTGCGCTACCCGAATGTCCATCTGGCGATCATCGGCGAGGGAAAAGAAGAAGCGCGATTGCGCGCGGAGGTCGAGCAGCACGGGCTTGCCGACTGCGTTCACCTCTTGGGCTGGCGGACTCGGGCCAAGCGGTATATCCGCGCCTTCGATCTGTGGGCCATGCCCTCGCTCAAAGAGGGGCTTCCCCTTGCCTTGCTGGAGGGCATGTGCGGCCAGTTGCCCGTCATTGCCAGCGATATTCCATCCATGCGCGCCTTGATCGACAGCGCCGGCGGCCTGGCAGTGCCGCCAGGCAATGCCGATGCCCTGGCGGAGGCGCTTGACCAATACCTCCGCCTCGATGACGAAACCTTGCGTCAGAAGGGCTGGCAAGCCTATGCCTACGTGCGGGACCACATGTCGATCAAGCAGTACCACAGTGCCTGGCTGAAACTGGTTGAGCAGGCGCTGGAGAGATGCTGAACCAATTGCCAACCGCCCATCAGGAATCCCGCACGCTTGCCATGCCGAATCAGGAACTCGTCACCGTCATCATTTCCTGTTACAACCACGGGCCGTATATTGAGGAGTCCATTCAGAGCGTGCTCGGGCAAACCTGGCCGCATGTCGAATTGCTGGTTGTCGACGATGGCTCGACGGATGACAGCGTAGCCAGGATCGACGCCTTGCAGCGTATCCACGGCTTTGATTTTCGCGCCCAGAAAAACCAGGGCTTGACCCGCACGCTGAACGACGCCATCGCCCGCGCCAAAGGGG
>WQUQ01000075.1 GCA_009782025.1 Desulfobulbus sp.
AGCGGGGGAGGGAATCTCGCTCCTTCCCCCGCGCGCGGGGGAAGGTTGGGATGGGGGGAGTGCAACCACTTGAAGCGAAATTGCTCTAAACGAAATCGCAGGAATGTAGATGGGTTTCGCTGCGTGTTCTGCCGGGGGACATAGGTAGCGAAACCCATCTACAGCCCTTTTCTGCTTCATGCGGTCAACTGCCGTTTCCAGGTTCAATAGCCATCCAGCGCCGCGTTGAGCGTGACGACGTTCACCCGCGGCTCGCCAATGAAACCCAGGTCCCGGCCGGCGGTGTGCGCCGCGACCAAGGCTTGCACCTGCGCTACCGGCAAGCCGCGCGCGATGGCCACGCGGGCAATCTGGAGCGCGGCGTATTCGGGGCTGATATGAGGGTCCAGGCCGGAGGCGGAGGCGGTGACGGCGTCGGGGGGGATTCGTTCGACGGGTACGCCGTTGAACGCCGCCACCTGTGCTTGCCGCGCTCTGATCGCCGCCGCCAGATCGGGGTTTTCCGGGCCAAAGTTTGATGCGCCCGATGCCATGGCATCGTAGCCATTGCCCGCTGCCGAGGGGCGGGGTTGGAAGTATTGCGCCAGCGGTTTGCCCTCGGGGTCGACAAAGCGTTGCCCCACCAGGGATGAGCCGCGCACATGGCCTGTCGTGTCGGTGATCCACGAACCCGCTGCCTGCCGCCCAAAGGTGAGCGCACCGAGTGCGCCAACGAAGAGCGGATAGACCATGCCGAGGATCACGGTCATGACGAGCGTGAGCCGTAGCGCGGTCAGGAAGCTTCGGATGAAACCGTCACGCGGCATGGTCAATATCCCGGAAACAATGCGATGACCATGTCAAGCAGCTTGATGACGATGGCCGGAAACACGATGCCGCCGATGCCGTAGTACAGCAGGTTGCGGCTCAATGCTTGGGAAAGATTGCTGCGCCGATACGGCACGCCGGCCAGCGCCATGGGGATGAGCGCGGCAATGACGATGATCGAGTAAATCAGCGTCGCCAGCATGGCCGAGGCGGGCGTCGATAAACGCAGGATGTTCAGCGCATCCAGCCCCGGGAAGGTGCCGACGAACAGCATGGGGAAGAGCGTGAAATAACGCACCAGATCATTGGCGACATTGAATGTGGTGAGCGCGCCGCGCGTCGCCAGGGTGCGCCGCCCGATGACGATGACGTCGATGATCTTGGTCGGATCGTCATCGAGCACGATGATATTGGCGGCTTCGTGCACGGCGGGGGTCGAGCTGTTCATCGCCAGGCCGACGTCGGCCTGGGCGATGGCGGGCGCATCGTTGGTGCCATCGCCGCTCATGGCCACGAAATGCCCGGCGGCCTGTTCGGCTTTGACCAGTTCGAGTTTCGCTTCGGGCGTGGCGTCGCCCACATAGTCGTCCACGCCCACTTCGGCTGCGATGACGCCGGCAGTCAGCGGGTTGTCGCCCGTCACCATGATGGTGCGCACGTTGAGCGCGCGTAGCTGCGCGATGCGGTCACGCACGCCGGGTTTGAGCGCGTCTTTCAGGTGCACGACGCCCAGCACTCGCCCGCTGCCATCCGGTCTCTTCTCCGCCACCACCAGCGGCGTGCCGCCAGAGGTGGCGATGGGTACGGTCACCGCCCTGAGGGCAAACATCACGTCATCCGGCAGATCATCGCCAGTTTCTCTGAGCCACGCCAGCGCGGACGATTCCGCGCCCTTCCTCACTTGCCGACCGTCGGCGAAATCAACGCCGGACAAGCGCGTCTGCGCCGAGAAGGGGATCACGCGAACCCGGCTGGTGTCCAGGCCAGCGGGGAATGACCCTGAGTTGCGGACGAGTTCGACAATCGAGCGGCCCTCGATGCTGGCGTCGTCGATCGAGGCTTCCATGGCGGCGCGCACCAGTTCCGGCATGGTCGTGTTGCCGACGGGGACAAGCGCCGAGGCGCGGCGGTCGCCCAGCGTTACCGTGCCGGTTTTGTCGAACAGCACGGTAGTGACATCGCCTGCCGTCTCAAAGGCTTTGGCGGTCGTGACCAGCACCTTCGATTGTTTCAGCCGGTACATGCTGGCGATGCCGGTGACTGAAATCAGTGCGGCGAGTTCCGTGGGAATGAGCGTGGCGACGAGCAGCGCCAGAATCGGCAGCGTCACGGCGGGGGCCGTGGCGGAAACCGCCGCATTGAGCGTGAGCGCGATGACGAGGAAGGACAAGGTGAAACTGGCGAGCAAGGCGGCGAGCGCGAGTTCATTGGGGGATTTTTGCCGACGCACGCCATGCGCCAGTTCAACCATCCTGTCTTTCCAGCTTTTGCCGGGCGCGGCGATGATGCGGGCGACGAGACGGTCGGAAATGACTCGCGTACCGCCCGTGAGCATGGCCCGCTCGCGCGCTGTTTCACGAATCACGGGCGCGGATTCACCGGTGATGGCCGACTCGTCAACGCTCGCCACCCCCCAGACGACTTTGCCATCGGCGGGCACGGTTTCCCCGGCGCTGATGACCACGATGTCGCCATGACGCAGCGCGTCCGAATCGACTTCTTCGGTCGCGGCCAGGCGGGCGGCGGCATCATGCTGAAGGTCGTAATGGCGCACCCGGCGGGCGGTGATGCGCGCGTCGGCATCGCCCTCTGCCGCACTGCCGGCGCGCCCGCGATCTTCGGCCAGGGCTTCGGCAATGTTGGCGGCGTAGAGGGTCAGCCACATCCACACCGCAACGTTCCAGTGAAACGAGGCGGGCAACGGCCCCCCGCCCGATGTCGGCACTGTTCCCGTGGCCGATTCCCAAATGGCCCACAGCGTGCAGAGCGCGGCGCAGACTTCGACAACCATCAACACCGGGTTGCGCCACTGAATGCGCGGGTCGCATTTGAGCAGCGCGTTCCACAGAACCAGGTTGATCTTCATCGCGCCAACCCCTCGGCCAGCGGCCCCGCCATCAGGTAGGGCAAAAACATGGGAATGGCGATGAACAGCACGATCACCACCACAAAGCCGATGAATTGAAGACCATCCACGGGCAAGCGAACCGTTCCGGGCGCGCTCCGGTCTTGCCGGGCAAAGGCGCCGGCCAGGCATAAGGTCAGCGCAATCGGCAGCAGCCTTCCTGCCAGAATCAGAATGCCAAGCACCCTGTTCAGCCACGGCGTGTTCGCCGATAGCCCTGCAAAGGCCGAACCATTGTTGGCCGCGGCGGAGACAAAGGCATACATCACCTCGGTGAAACCATGCACCCCTGGGTTATTCATCGCCGCCAGCATTTCGGCGTGGATGGCGGGAATGGCGAAACTCAGCGCCAGGGCGCCAATCGAGATCACCGGCATCACCAGAATGAACAGGGAAACGAGTTTCATTTCCAGGGGGCCGATGCGTTTACCCAGGTACACCGGCGAGCGGCCCAGCAATAGCGCGGCCAAAAAAACGGCGATGACGATGTACGCCATCATCGTGTAAATGCCCGCGCCCGCGCCGCCGGGCGAGACTTCGCCAGCCATCATGTTCATTAACAGCACCGTGCCGCCCAGCGCGGTGAACGAATCGTGCATGGCGTTGGCAGCCCCGCCCGTCGTCCCCGTGGTCGCTGTGCCAAAGAGGGTCGAACCGATGATGCCGAAGCGTTGCTCCTTGCCTTCCATCGCCGCGCCAGCCAGCTCGGGCGCGCTGCCGCGCCCCGCCAGTTCACAGGCCGTCAGGCTCACATAGACCAGCACGAACACGGTCACGAAGGCCCACAACAGCACGCGCCCGGCGCGTTGATCGCCAACCATGGTCCCGAAGGTGCGCGGCAGGCACAAGGGGATGAGAATGAGCAAAAAGGTTTGCAACCAGTTCGCCCACGGCGTCGGGTTCGATAGCGGATGCGCCGAGTTGGCGTTGAAGAAACCGCCGCCATTGGTCCCCAGCAATTTGATCGCTTCCTGCGAGGCCACGGGGCCGCCCGGAATCGACTGCTTGCCTCCCGCGATGGTGACGATCTCGGTGACGCCGGAGACGTTTTGCACGACGCCCGAGGCGATGAAAATGAGCGCGACGATGAGGGAGAGCGGCAACAGAATACGCAGCGTCGAGCGCGTCACATCCACCCAGAAATTGCCAATGACCCCCGTGCCACGGGCAGTCAAGCCCCGAATCAACGCCACGGCGACGGCCATGCTCACGGCAGCGGATAAAAACATCTGAACGGCCAGCCCCAACGCCTGCACCGCGTAGCCCACCGTGGTTTCGGGCGAGAATGCCTGCCAGTTGGTGTTGCCCACAAAACTGGCCGCGGTGTTGAAAGCCAGATCCGGGGGCAGCGCCGGCAACCCCAGGCTGTAGGGCAAAAACGGCTGCCAGCGTTGCAAAGCGTAGAGCACGACAAAGCCCGCGAGCGTGAACGCCAGCAGCGCACGCAAGTAAGCCTGCCAGCCCTGCGGCGTGTCGGGGTCGGCGCCGATGATTTTGTATAACAGCCGTTCAACCAAGAGATGCGACGTCGACGTGTAAACACGCGCCATATAGTCGCCCAGCGGGCGGTACAACAAGCCGATGGCCAGGAAAAGCGCGGCGAGGTTGGTTGCCGCGAACAGGAATCCGCTCATCAGAATTTTTCCGGGCGGAGCAACACGACAACCATGTAGCCCATGCCGATCACACAGACAATCGCCCCAAGCGCAAAGAGTGCCGTCACCGTTTGATTAACTCCTGAAGGCGAGAAAAACGAAAGCGTACAAGAGCCGAAGCCAAGGCGATCGCATGAACGCCATCGTCATTGCTTCGGCAAAGATCGGGAGCGCCCCCTCACCCCGCTTGGCGGGGAGAGGGTTGGGGTGAGGGGTGTTGTTCATCAAATTTTGATTTTCCCGCCTGATTCATCACCATGAAAGCGAGAACACGGCTCCCCTCACCCCCGCTCTCTCCCCGCCAAGCGGGGCGAGGGAGTTGAGTTGTGCCTTCGCACAGTCTTTTGCCATGACAATCAGATTCATGCGATCACCCTGGAGCCGAAGCAGACGCCGAGCCAATGGGAAATTGGATATTTTAAGTCTAACGGTCACCGTGCAGCACCGCGTGACGCCGGGCGTAGAGAAAATAGACGGCCAGCCCGAGCGCCAGCCAGATCATGAAGGCGCCCCAGGTCATGGCTTGCAGATGGGCCATCAGAAACAGGCAGAAGGCCACTGCCAGCAGCGGCACCAGCGGCACGCCGGGGCAGTGGAAAGCGCGCGGCAGATCCGGGTGGGTGCGGCGCAACACCCACACGGACAGGGAAATCAGCGTGAAGGCCGCCAGCGTGCCGATGTTGATGAGTTCGACCAGCACGTTGAGCGGCACGAAAGCGGCGATGGCGGAAAAGATGCCGCCGACCGTCCAGGTGGCGAACCAGGGCGTCGCATGCACCGGATGCACCGCCGACAGGCGTCGCGGCAGCAGGCCGTCGCGCGACATGGCGAAGATGATGCGCGTCTGGCCGTAGGTCATCACCAGAATCACCGTCGTCATGCCGACGATGGCGCCCAGGTCGACGAAGCCCGCCACCCAGTTCTGACCCGCCCGTTGCAGCGCCAGCGAAACCGGATGAGCGACGCCTTCAAATTGCTGAAAGGGCACGATGCCGGTCATGATCGCCGCCACCGCCACGTACAGCACGGTGCACACCGCCAGCGAGCCGATCAGGCCGATCGGCAGATCGCGGCGCGGGTTCTTCACTTCTTCCGCCGCCGAGGTGACGGCGTCGAAACCGATGAAGGCAAAGAAAGCCAGCGCCGCCGCGTTGAACACGCCGGCCGCGCCGAAGGGCGCGAACGGCCGCCAGTTGGCCGGCTCGACATGCCAGACGCCAACGGCGATGAAGAGCAAGACAATGCTGATCTTGATGAGCACCATGACGTTGTTGAAGCGCGCCGATTCGCGCACGCCGTAAGCGACCAGCGTGGTGATGGCGAGCATGACGAGGAGCGCCGGCAGGTTGATGACGGTGTGCGCGCCCGGCAGCGCGCCGGGCGCGGCGGTCAGCGCCGTCGGCAGATGCAGGCCAAAACCGGCCAGCAGCGACTGAAAATAACCCGACCAGCCGACCGATACCGCCGAAGTTGCCAGGCCATACTCCAGCAGCATGTCCCAGCCGATCATCCAGGCAATGATCTCGCCCAGCGTCGCGTAGCAGTAAGTGTAAATGGAGCCGGAAACCGGAATCGCCGAGGCGAACTCGGCATAGCACAGCGCGACCAGCGCGCAGGCCAGGGCGGCAATGACGAAGGAGAGCATCAGCGCCGGCCCGGCGGTCAGCGCGCCGATGCCGGTGAGCACGAAAATGCCGCTGCCGACGATGGCCCCGATGCCCATCAACACCAGATCGAGCGGCCCGAGCACTTTTTTGAGGCCGCCATCGCGGGCCGTGGCCAGCATGGCGTCGATGTTCTTGGTGCGGAAAAGGCTCATCGCCGGGTCAGTCGTCGCCCGCTTCCGGCGCAGCGCCGTTTTCTTCGCCGCTTTCTTCGCCGCTGACTTGCAGCCACCAGACGAGATCGCCGCCTTGCAGCGGAGCCGGGATCATCTGGTTGCGCCGCCAGCGGAAAACCGGGCCGAACGGGAGGTAACGGGCCAGTACCTCGCCTTCCGGCGTGGCGCTGAAGAACGGCCAGCCGTTGAGGATGGCGTCGCGGATCTCGGTGCGGGTCATGGGTTTTCTCCGGTGAATGGCCGTTTCCAGTTTGCGACGACATCTTGCCGGA
>WQUQ01000076.1 GCA_009782025.1 Desulfobulbus sp.
CCGTGGTGTTCTTCCGCCACATTCTGCGCAACGCGCTGATCCCGATTTTGACCGGCGTTGTCGTCGTCATTCCGACGCTGTTCATGGGATCCTTGCTGACGGAATCCTTCTTCGGCATTCCCGGTCTCGGCAGCTACACCATCGACGCCATCAACGCCCAGGATTTCGCCGTGGTGCGCTCGATGGTGTTCATCGGCTCGGCGCTGTACATCGTCGGCCTGATCCTGACCGACATTTCCTACACCCTGGTCGATCCGCGGATTCGCTTTCAATGATGAATTTCCAGATCATCGTTCTCTGGTCGGATATTCTGGTCTGGCTGCTGTTGGCGGCGGGCCTCGGCGTCGCCGTATTGATCGCCCGGAATCCGCCGCTGCTGGCCGCCTGGCGACGGCTTGGCGGCAACCGGATCGGCATGGCGGCGGCAACCGTGCTGCTGGCTTTCATCATGGTCGGTCTGCTCGATTCGCTGCATTACCGGGCGGCGCTGGCGAGCCAGCCGGGACAGGAGAAACAATACGCCATCGAGGTCCTGTCGCTGCTCGACCGGCTGACCACGTCGCTGCGCACGCAACACGAGAAAACCTATTCGGCCCCTTTCGCCACCCGGCTGTACGCGATGGAAACCGTGGAGAAACCGGGCGTTGGCACGGTGCGCGATTTTCCGCGTCTGCAATACGGCGGCAGCCACCTTGGCGAACGCGAGGAGGCGGTTCTGGCCGACGCCGGTCTGACCGCCCTGCGCGTCGCCGCGCTGGCGCTGCTCGGCTGGCTGGCGGTGGCAAGCGCGGCGGCGCTGGCGCTTGGCGATTCGTGGGCGGCTGGCTGGCGGCGCATCTGGCGCGGCGAGACGGCCTTTGCCTGGAACGCAGCGCTGGCGACGCTGGCGGTCATCCTGCTGATCGCCCTGCCGCTGTTCGCGCTGGCCGGCCAGTACCACGTTTTCGGCACCGACAAGGTGGGTCAGGACGTGCTTTACCAGATTCTCAAAAGCGTGCGCACGGCGCTCATCATCGGTCTGGTGACGACCCTGGTGATGCTGCCGCTGGCCGTGCTGCTGGGCATCGTCGCCGGCTATTTCCGCGGCTGGGCCGACGATCTGATCCAGTACCTCTACACCGTGCTCAACTCGATCCCCGGCGTGCTCTTGATCGCCGCCGCCGTGCTGATGATGCAGGTGGTCATCGACACCCATCAAGAATGGTTCGCCACCGCCGCCGAGCGCGCCGACCTGCGCTTGCTGGCGCTCTGTTTCATCCTCGGCATCACCTCGTGGACCGGCCTGTGCCGCCTCTTGCGCGGCGAAACGCTGAAACTGCGCGAACTCGAATACATCCAGGCAGCGCAATCTTTCGGCGTGTCATCGCCGCGCATCATCCTGCGCCACATCCTGCCCAATCTGATGCACATCGTCATCATTTCGCTGGTCATGGATTTTTCCAGCCTGGTGCTGGCCGAGGCCGTGCTCTCCTACATCGGCATCGGCGTCGATCCGGCCATGACCAGCTTCGGCACGATGATCAACAACGCGCGCATGGAACTGGGCCGCGAGCCGGTCGTCTGGTGGTCGCTGGTTGCCGCCTTTACCGCGATGTTCCTGCTGGTGCTGGCCGCCAATTTGTTCGCCGACGCCGTGCGCGATGCGTTTGATCCGCGGACGGTGTAAGCTGAATCAGATTTTCGGCAGCGTCACGCCGCGCTGCCCCTGGTACTTGCCGCCGCGATCCTTGTACGAGGTTTCGCAGATTTCGTCGGCCTCAAAGAACAGCACCTGGGCACAGCCTTCTCCCGCGTAGATTTTCGCCGGCAGCGGCGTCGTGTTGGAAAATTCCAGCGTCACATAACCCTCCCATTCCGGCTCGAAGGGGGTGACGTTGACGATGATGCCGCAGCGGGCGTAGGTCGATTTGCCGAGACAGACGGTCAGCACCGAGCGCGGAATGCGGAAGTATTCGACGGTGCGGGCGAGCGCGAAGGAATTGGGCGGAATGATGCAGACATCGGCCTCGACCTCGACGAAGGATTTGGGATCGAAGGCCTTGGGATCGACCACGGTCGAATTGATGTTGGTGAATACCTTGAATTCGCGGGCGCAGCGAATATCGTAGCCGTAGCTCGAGGTGCCGTAGGAGACGATCTTGCGGCCATCGACCTCGCGCACCAGTTCCGGCGCGAACGGCTCGATCATGCCGTGCTCCGCCGCCATGCGGCGTATCCATTTATCCGATTTGATGGCCATGGCGGTGATTCGGGCTAAAAACGAAAGAGCGGATTATCCGCTCTTTTCTGCCTGGCACAAGGTTGGTTGCAGATAGAGACGGAGCGAATGTTGTAGGTTGGCCTGCTGCATACCCTTGAGCGGGTCTTCATCTTCTTTTTGGCTTCCAGCACGGCGACCGGCAGCGGTTTGGGCATATCGCCCACTTGCACGCACAGCAGGTAATCAGTACGGCCAGGACGCTTGCTGCGGCGGCCTTTCGACCCGTTCAGTTCGACCGGCGCGGGCGTTTCCAGCTTGATGTGCTGCAAGCTGTCATACCCCTTGCCGCGCAACAGCGGGTCAATGAGGTGAAAACGAGTTTCCGCTTCGTTGAATGGCATCGGGTGGTTCTTCGGTTTTGATCCTGCCGTTCGTTTAGCTCCGTTCGCGTCCAATTGCCTACAACAGCGGCGCCAGCCAGTATCTGGCCTCCTTGAGCGTCATCCCCTTGCGTCGCGCCCAATCCGCCAGTTGATCCTCGCCGATTTTCGGGATGGCAAACCAGGCGGCTGCCGGGTGGGCGATGTAGAAGCCGGCGACCGAGGCGGCGGGGGTCATGGCGCAGGATTCGGTCAGGTTCATGCCGGCGTTGCCTGGCGCGTCGAGCAGGGCGAACAGGGCGCGCTTGGCGGTGTGGTCGGGGCAGGCCGGGTAGCCGGGGGCGGGGCGGATGCCCTGGTATTTTTCGGCGATCAGCGCTTCGTTGTCGAAGCGCTCGTCCGGGGCATAGCCCCAGTCGTTCGTGCGCACTCGCAGATGCAGCCATTCGGCGGCGGCTTCGGCGAGGCGGTCGGCCAGCGCCTTGAGCAGAATGGCCGAGTAGTCGTCGTGGGCGCGCTCGAATTCGGCGAGGCGCTCCTCGATGCCCAGCCCGGCGGTGACGGCGAAAGCGCCGACGTAGTCGCGCCGGCCGACGAAATCGGCCAGGGCCAGGTTATGCCGGCCGGTTGGCTGCTTGTGCTGCTGGCGCAGGCCGACCCAGCGGGCCAGTTCGACCGTCCGCGCTTCGTCGCCGTAAATGACGATGTCCTCATCATCGCTGCTGGCCGGGTAGAGGCCGAACACGGCGCGGGCGGTGAGCCATTCTTCTTCGACGATGCGGGCCAGCATGGCCTTGGCGTCGGCAAAGAGTTGGCGGGCCGTTTCGCCAACCGTCGGGTTGTCGAGAATGGCCGGGTAGCGGCCGGCCAGATCCCAGCTTTGGAAGAAGGGCGACCAGTCGATCAACAGCGCAATATCTTCGAGTTCCAGATCGAGCGCCTGGCGGCCAATGTGTTGCGGCACCGTGGGCGCGTACTCGGCGTTCCACGGGAAACGGTTGGCGCGCGCTTCGGCCAGCGACACCAGGGTGGCGCCCTTGCGGTTGGCGTGTTCGCTGCGCACGTTCTCGTATTCGGCGGCGATTTCGGCGAGGTAGCCGGCGCGCTGCTCGGCCGACAGCAGCTTGGTGGCGACGCCGACGGCGCGCGAGGCGTCCGGCACGTAGACGACCGCGCCATGGGTATTGGGGGCGATCTTGATGGCGGTATGGGCGCGGCTGGTCGTCGCGCCGCCGATCAGGAGCGGCTGCGTCAGGCCCTGGCGCTGCATTTCGCCGGCGACGTGGGCCATTTCTTCCAGCGACGGGGTGATGAGGCCGGAGAGGCCGATCAGGTCGACCTGATGCTCGCGGGCGGCGTGCAGGATGTTCTCGCACGGCATCATGACGCCGAGGTCGATGATGTCGTAGCCGTTGCAGCCCAACACGACGCCGACGATGTTCTTGCCGATGTCATGAACGTCGCCCTTGACCGTGGCCAGCAGGATGCGGCCCTTGGAGCCGAGGCCGGAACGGGCTTTTTCGGCTTCGATATAGGGCACCAGATGGGCGACCGCCTGCTTCATCACCCGCGCCGATTTGACCACTTGCGGCAGGAACATCTTGCCCGCGCCAAAGAGATCGCCGACGTGGTTCATGCCGCCCATCAGCGGCCCCTCGATGACGGCCAGCGGCGGCTTGCCGGTGGCTTCGAGCTTGGCCCGCACCTCCTCGGTATCGGCCACGACGAAATCGGTGATGCCCTTGATGAGCGCGTGTTCCAGCCGCTTCTCCACCGGCAGTTCGCGCCAGGAGAGATCGGGGCCGCTGTCCCTGGCCTTGCCTTCCTTGACCGTCTGGGCGAACTCGACCAGCGCCTCGCCGGCGCCAGGGTGGCGATTGAGCACCACATCCTCGACCTTTTGCCGCAGATTCGGCTCCAGATCGTCATACACGCCGAGCATGCCGGCGTTGACGATGCCCATCGTCATGCCGGCCCGGATCGCGTGGTAGAGAAAGACGGTGTGGATGGCCTCGCGCACCGGGTCGTTGCCGCGAAAACTGAACGAGACGTTGGAAACGCCGCCGGAAACATGGGCGTGCGGCAGGTTTTCCTTGATCCAGCGCACCGCCTCGATGAAATCGACGGCGTAATTGTCATGCTCGGGAATGCCGGTGGCGATGGCGAAGATGTTCGGGTCGAAAATGATGTCCTCGGCCGGAAAGCCGATGCCGGTCAGCAGTTCGTAGGCGCGGCGGCAAATTTCGGTCTTGCGCGCATAGGTGTCGGCCTGGCCCTTTTCGTCGAAGGCCATGACGACCGCCGCCGCGCCGTAGCGGCGGGCCAGGCGGGCCTGTTCGAGAAATTTCGCCTCGCCCTCCTTCATCGAAATGGAATTGACGATGCCCTTGCCCTGGATGCACTTCAGGCCGGCCTCGATGACCTCCCATTTCGACGAGTCGATCATCACCGGCACCCGCGAAATATCCGGTTCCGAGGCAATCAGCTTCAAAAAGCGATCCATCGCGGCGACAGAATCGAGCATCGCCTCGTCCATGTTGATGTCGATGATCTGCGCGCCGTTTTCCACCTGCTGGCGGGCGACGGCCAGCGCGTCGTCATAGCGGCCTTCGAGAATCATCCGGGCGAAGGCGCGCGAGCCGGTGACATTGGCGCGCTCGCCGACATTGACATAAAGCGAATCGGGCAGCACGTTGAAGGCTTCCAGCCCGGACAGGCGCAGCGCCGGGGCGATGAGCGGCGGCCGGCGTGGAATGACGCCCGCCACCCGTTCGGCGATGGCGCGGATATGCTCGGGCGAGGTGCCGCAACAGCTGCCCACAATGTTGACAATGCCGCTCCTGGCCCAGCTTTCGATCTCGTCGGCCAGTTGTTCCGGCGTCTCGTCATAGCCGCCGAAGGCGTTGGGCAGCCCGGCGTTCGGGTGCGCCGAAACGAAGCAGTCGCAGACGCGCGACAGTTCCTCGACATGCTGGCGCAATTCCCTGGCCCCGAGCGCGCAGTTCAACCCGAAGGACAGCGGCCGGATGTGGCGTAGCGAATTCCAGAACGCCTCGGCCGTCTGGCCGGACAGCGTGCGGCCCGAAGCATCGGTGATGGTGCCGGAAATCATCACTGGCCAGCGCCGGCCGGCGCGCTCGAAAAACTGCTCGATGGCAAACAGCGCCGCCTTGGCGTTGAGCGTGTCGAATATCGTCTCGACCAGCAGGATGTCGGCCCCGCCATCGACCAGACCGCTGATCGCCGCAAAATAATTGGCCGCCAGTTCATCGAAGCTGACATTGCGGTAACCGGGGTCGTTCACATCCGGCGAAATCGACGCGGTGCGGCTGGTCGGCCCCAGCACGCCAGCGACGAAACGCGGCTTGGCCGGGTTCCGCGCCGTGTACTCGTCGCACAACCGGCGGGCCAGCGCCGCGCCGGCGAAATTCAGTTCATGGACGATTTCGCTCAACTGGTAATCGGCCTGCGAAACGGCGGTCGAATTGAAGGTGCAGGTTTCCAGAATATCGGCCCCGGCCTCCAGATAATCGCGGTGAATGCCGCCGATGACGTCCGGCCGGGTCAGCACCAGCAGATCGTTGTTGCCCTTGAGATCGTGGGCATGATCGCGGAAGCGCTCGCCGCGATAATCCGCCTCCTGCAAGCCGTGGCGCTGGATCATCGTGCCCATGGCGCCATCGAGAACGAGCAGGCGCTGGGCCAGCAGGGCGGAAAGTTCGGCGCTACGGTCGGCTTGAATCATGATGTCCTCGGCAAGACGAAAACCGGGGACGCCGCAAAAAAACAAACGGCATCACAAACCGGTCGATGGTTTGCGAGCGCCGTTGATCGTTGCCGAGCCTGGCCCCAATGCAGGGTCGCAGCGCCCCTCGGCAGAAACGCCAGTCTACCGGCCGTGCCGGCAACTGCCAAGCGCGTTGAAGAGTCAGAACAAGGCCGGACAAGCCCGGTTTGGTTGCCAGTTATTATTCTATTTCGCAATAGAAACTGAAATAATTTTACCTCGATAGCCTATATAAATCTGGATTTGTCTGGTTTTAACTATTCAAGTTTTTAATGGAAA
>WQUQ01000077.1 GCA_009782025.1 Desulfobulbus sp.
AGTTTGCGCCAGCCGTGTCGGTGCAGCAGGTTGTAGACGGAGGCCAGTGCGACCGGCCGGCCCAGACGAGCTTCCAAGGCGGGTTTGATGGCCCCGACCACCACGATGCCGCCCGTTCGGGCCGGCTCAAGAAATGGTGCGAGAAATTCGGCTTCTTCCGCCGGACTCAGGTTCTCCCGCCGTCGCCCGCCACAGCTCGCCGACCGGGAGGGCGCATTCAACTGACCTTCTCGCACAAAGCGGGTTCGCAACCGGCACGCCCAGCCTGGCGACACGCCAAGCGCCTGGGCGACCTGCGGCATGGTCAACCCAAACTCCAGCGGCAGCAGCACCGCTTGCGCCTGCCGCAATTCCTCAATCGTTCGCGCCTCTTTGAGGCACACTTTTGCCCGATCCAGAACCTCTCGCCCGCTCGCCGTTCTGCTCATCAACGCACCTCCGTCCCACCTTCGGGATGATGCGCATATTATTACATCAACGATTTATAAATGGAATAACAGGAAATGGCAGGATTGGAGCCGTAAGCATCTGAACGAAAATTGCTCTAAAAATGGAATCAGCCGCTGCGCCCGGCCAGCCGGCGCAGGAAGCCGCGCCGCGCCGGTTCCGCTGTCGCCGCCGGCATCGGCGCGGCCGCTTGGGCGGGGAGGGTCAGGGCGGCGTGCAGCGCGTCACTGGCCGCCTGGCGGGCGGCGCCCATGTCGGGGATGGCGGTGACGGGGGCGATCAGCGGGCAGTATTGGTAGGAACCGATGGCGGGGTCGTCGTCGGCGATGAATTGCAGCGCGCCGCAGGGCAGTTCGACGGTGCGCCGCTGGCCGGCGGGGATGTCGCGCCACAGGCCGCCGCCGCCGTTGAGCAGAAAGAGATTGAGAAACCACGGGGTGACGACGACGCCAAGCCAGTCGCCGGCATGGCGGACAAAACCGATGGCCTCGACGTGCAACGCCGGATTGACGAAGGGCAGATCGCGCATTTGCGTTTGCCAGACCTGGCGGTAGTGGTCGGCGAGGCAGGCCGAGGGATCCGCGGCGCGGACTCCGGCCATGCGCACTGGCGGCGGGGCGGCGGCGGGCCGGCGGATGCCGCCGTTCATCGCGTCGCTTCCAGGTCGCGGAAATAGCCGCTGGCGTCGTAGTCGCCGTCGAGCGAGGCGGCCAGCGCCGTCAATGCTTCTTCGATCAGGGCCAGTTGCTCCGGTTCGACCACCTCGCGGGCCAGGCCGAGCGAGATCAGTACCCAGGCGCCAACCGGCTGCGGCCCGAGCAGCATCATGTTGATGCGTTCGCGCCGGTCGCCGCGAGCGACCCAGGCGAATTCGCCGTCGCCCTCCCAGGCTTCGACCCGCATCGGGATGGAGAGGCACATCAGGCGCTGGCTCCGGCCAAGAGGCCGTGTTGCCGTAGCTCGGCCCGCGTCAGTTCAGCCAGATCCGGCAGCCGGGCGGCTACCGTCGGCGTCAGTTCCATGCCGAGCGCCAGCGATGCCGGTTCGATGCCGATGATGACCGTCTCACGCGGCGCTTTGCCCAGCAGTTCGAGATTGGCCAGCACGTCGGAGAGGCCGATCTGGTGCGGCGACAGCCGGGTGCGGAAGAACACCGGCACCGCCGCGCCGCGCAGCGCCACCGGCGTGCCGGCCGGGCGGCCGCCGCGCACGCAGTCGACGACGACGAGCAGGTCGAGGTTTTCGAGTTGATCGAGCAATTCCATGCCGCAGGTGCCGCCGTCGATCAGTTCCACCGCCGCCGGCCAGCCGCCATCGCCGGCCAGCGCCTCGATGACGCGCACGCCGACGCCTTCGTCGGAAAGGAGGATGTTGCCGATGCCGAGGACGACGGTTTTCAGGCTCAAACCGCCTTCACCGTCACCACCGGCCGCCGCTCCTCATCGACGACGTGCACGGCGCAGGCCAGGCAAGGGTCGAAGGAATGCACGGTGCGCAGCACTTCCAGCGGTTTTTCCGGGTCGGCCACCGGGTTGTCCACCAGGCAGGCCTCGTAAGCGCCGGGCTGGTCGTTTTCGTTGCGCGGCGCGGCGTTCCAGGTGGTCGGCACGACGCACTGGTAGTTGGCGATCTTGCCGGAATCGATGACGATCCAGTGCGACAGCACGCCGCGCGGCGCTTCGTGGAAGCCGACGCCCATCTGCTCGCCCTTGGGGAAAACCGGCTTGTTGAAGGTGGTGAAATCGCCCTTGTCCATGTTGGCGATCAGCAGATCCCATTGCCGCAGCAGTTCGTCGACCTGCACGGCGCAATCGACGGCGCGGGCCGCATGGCGGCCGATGGTGGAATGCAGGGCGTCGACGCCGACCGGCGCGCCGGCGATCGAGGACACCAGTTCGAGCGCGGCGGTGGCGTATTTCTTGGTCGGCTCGTGGCCGGCGGCCAGCGAGTTGAGGACGCGGGCGAGCGGGCCGACCTGCATCGGCTTGCCGTAGAAGGTCGGCGATTTCAGCCAACTGTATTTGCCATCGTCCTGAAAATCGGTGTAGTTGGGCGTGGTTTCGCCTTTGTGGGGATGCAGGGAGACATCGTTGCCGGCCTTGTAGTCGTACCAGGAGTGCTTGATCGCCTCGCTGACGCCCGCGGTGAAGTACGGGTCGCCGAAGCTCTGGATCGGCTTGTGGCTGTCCAGCTTGCCGTCGGCGATATGGCCGCCGGGCATGGCGAACTGCGTGCCCTTGCCGTCGAGCGGGATGTCCGGCGCCGACAGGTAGTCGGTGATGCCGCGGCCATATTTCGTCCAGTCGGCGTAGAAAGCGCCGATGGCGGCGACATCGATGAGATAGACATTCTTGACGAAATCGTCGAGTTTCAGCATCCATTCCCTGATCGCCATCAGCCGTTCCAGGGTCAGCACCGACTGGGCGTCCAGCGCCAGCGGATTGGCGACGCCGCCGACGGCGACGTTCTGGATGTGCGGCGACTTGGCGCCGAGCACGGCGACGATCTTGCTGGCATAACGCTGGATGTCCAGCGCTTGCAGATAATGCGCCACGGCCAGCAGGTTGACTTCCGGCGTCAGTTTCATCGCCGGGTGGCCCCAGTAGCCGTTGGTGAAAATGCCGAGTTGGCCGGTGCCGACAAAGCCTTTCAGCCGCTCCTGCACCTTGCGGAATTCGGCCTTGCTGTTGCCGTTCCAGTTGGACAGGCTTTGCGCCAGTTCAGCGGCCTTGTCCGGGTCGGCCTTCAGCGCCGAAACCACATCCACCCAGTCGAGCGCCGAGAGATGGTAGAAATGCACGATATGGTCATGGACGGCGTGGGCCAGAATAATCATGTTGCGGATGTACTGGGCGTTGACCGGAATTTCCAGTTGCAGCGCGTTCTCCACTGCGCGCACCGAGACGATCGCATGCACCGTGGTGCATACGCCGCAGATGCGCTGGGTGATCGCCCAGGCATCGCGCGGGTCGCGGCCGATCAGGATGTTCTCGACGCCGCGCCACATCTGGCCGGAGGCCCAGGCTTTCTTGACGCGGCCGCCATCGACCTCGACATCGACGCGCAAATGGCCTTCGACGCGAGTGATCGGGTCGATGGTGATTCGTTTGGACATGGTGTTCTCCTGGCGGATTCAGTGGGCAGCTTCCGCGCGCGGCAGCACGGGGAAACGGCGGGTGAAGATGATGTAGCCGAGCACTTCGATGGCAAACATGCCGAAAGTGACCAGCAGTTCGCCGACCGACGGAAAATAGCTCCAGCCGGGGCCGGTGTCGTAGCCGATCAGGAAGCCATTGAGGCGCAGCAGAATGCCGCCGAGCATGATGGCGACGCCGGCCAGGAACAGGCGGGCCGGGTTGCGGCGCGCGGTGAGCGAGCCGATCAGCAGCCAGGGCGCGGCGAAGGACAGCGTCTCCAGCCAGAACATCAGCGCTTTCAGCGTCGGCGCGAAGGCGTGGCCGAGGACGCCGCGCACCGCCAGATCGCCGAAACGAACCAGCAGGAACACGCTCAGTATGCCGAGCATGATCCTGGCCAGCGGCTCCAGCAGGCGCGTCTCGATCTGGCGGCGGTAGGCGGAAGCCGCGACGCAGGACTCGAACAACACGACGCCGTAGCCGATGGTAATGGCGCTCAACAGGTAAAGCAGCGGCACGATCGGCGTCTGCCACAGCGGATAGACCTGCGTCCCCATGACCACCAGCAGCGTGCCCAGCGAGGACTGGTGCATCATCGGCAGCAAGGTGCCGAGCGCGATGAGAAAGAACAGCACTTTGTTCAGCTTCTTCTTGGCATCGCGCATGCCGAACTTCTCGAAAAACACCGGCGAAAATTCCAGCCACATGACGAGGATGTAGGCGCTGATGCACACCGCCACCTCGAACATCACCGAATGCGGATTGGAGTAGGCCGGCCAGAAGATGTGCCAGAAGTTCCACCAGCGGCCAATGTCGAAGATGACGCCGACGCCGGCCAGGGTATAGCCGAACAGGCTGGCCAGCAGCGCCGGGCGAACCAGCGGGTGATACTGCCCCTTGTTGAAGATGTACACCAGCAGCGCCACCGAGAAGCCGCCGCAGGCGAAGGCCGAGCCGATGACCACATCGACCACCACCCAGATGCCCCACGGATAGCCGTCGTTGAGGTTGGTCACCGCCCCCAGGCCGAACAGGAAGCGGGCGAACAGAATCGCCGCCATCAAGGCGATCAGAACGCCGCAAACGAAGGTCGTGGTATTGAACAGAGGGCCGCCGACCGGGGCCGGCCGGGCATGTTGCGGGCTGCTCATGTCACTGCCCTCCTTTCTCGTCGTCGTCGGGGACGACGTTGCGCCGGGCGACGACGGTCAGCGCGCCGAGCACCGCCAGCGGCATCAGCATGCCGCCGTACAGGGTGTGCTGGATGGTTTCCGAGGTCGCCGCCGCCGCATACGGCGGCAGGTCGGGCATGCCGACCTTGGCGAAGGGAATGGCGGAAAGTTTCAGCACCTGCGTGCCGCCGTATTCGGTTTCGCCATAGACATGCTGCACGTAGTGGCCGACCTGGGCCTCGTAGCTCTGGTCCCGCGGCCCTTTCCAGCTTGCCGCCTGCGCGGCGGTTTCGCCGGGCGCCGGCAGGCGACCGCGCGGCATCGTCGTCCACTGGCCGGGTTGCAGCGC
The DNA here is from genome assembly GCA_009782025.1 of Desulfobulbus sp. GTDB lineage: Bacteria > Pseudomonadota > Gammaproteobacteria > Burkholderiales > Rhodocyclaceae > Azonexus. The sequence continues at coordinate 5,106 of WQUQ01000077.1, forward strand.
CAGCCGGCGCCTGGCCTCGGCCAGCAGATCCTCGGTGCGGCCAAAGAGCGTGGCGCCGGTCGGGCAAACCTCGGCGCAGGCCGAATAGTGGCCTTCGCCGTGGCGATGGCGGCACAGTTCGCATTTGCCGATCTGGCCGGTCGGCGAATCGTACTGGTACTTGGGAATGCCGAACGGGCAGGCGGCGACGCAATAGCGGCAGCCGATGCACAGGCCGGGGTCATAACCGACGATGCCGTTCTCCGGGTTCTTGGTCATCGCCGACACCGGGCAGGCCGAGACGCAGGACGGATCGGCGCAGTGCATGCACGAGGTTTTCATGAAGGCGAAGCCGTTTTCCTCGGCGTTTCGGGTCTCCATCGTGCCGTGGCGGTACATCTTGATGATGTTGAAGGTGTGGCCCGAGGTATCGACCGGCGCATCCCATAACCGGTCGACGGCGTTGGCAAACTCGGGCGGATTGTCGTTGGCCTGTTTGCAGGCGGCGACGCAAGCCTGACAGCCGATGCACAGCGTGCCGTCATAGAGCAGGCCGAGCGCCTCCGGCGGCCGCGCATGCGTCTCGCGGGCCAGCGCCGGCGCGGCGGCGGCCGCTACTGCGCCGCCGGCCAGGCAGCCGCGCAGAAAATCACGTCTCGTGGTCATCTCAGACCTCCGTCGATGCGTCGGCCTGGGCCGGGTTCTGCTTCGCCTTCTCCAGTTCCTCGGCCTGGTGCGACAGGCCGAGATTGCGCGTCAGCATGGCGCCGGCGCCGACCGCCGCCCCCGCCACCGCGGCCAGCAACGCGGCCGCGCCGAGACTGGCGCCGCTCCCCTGTTCCTCGACGATGCGCGGCAAAAAGACGGAAGGCTGAATGCTCTTCAGCTTGGCCAGGGAATGAATCGGCTTGTGGAAGCCGACGCCCTGCTCGGTGCAACCGATGCACGGATGGCCGCAGGCCACCGGCCAGGTGCCGGCCCCGGCGTCGCCGAACATGATGACCGAGCAATTGGCGTAGGTTTCCGGCCCCTTGCAGCCGAGCTTGTACAGACAATAGCCCTGGCGGTGGCCGGCATCGCCGAATTCCATGGCGAAGCGGCCGGCGTCGAAATGGGCGCGGCGCTCGCAGTTCTCGTGAATCAGACGCGAATAGGCGAACCTCGGGCGGCCCAGGTGATCGACCTCGGGCAGCTTGCCGAAAGTCAGCAGGTGCACCACCGTCGCCAGGAAATTGTAGGGATTGGGCGGGCAACCGGGGATGGTCACCACCGGCTTGCCGAGCACCTCGGCGACGCCCTTGGCCCCGGTTGGATTGGGATCGGTCGAGGGCATGCCGCCCCACGAGGCGCAGGAGCCAATGGCGATCACCATCGCCGCATCGGCGGCGCACTCGTGGGTCAGTTCCAGCGCCGTCTTGCCGCCGACCTTGCAGTAAATGCCGTCGTTACGGGTTGGAATCGCCCCTTCGATGACCAGGATGTATTGCCCCTTGTTCTCGGCCATCGCCGCCAGACGGGCGGCCTCGGCCTGATGGCCGGCGGCGGCGAGCAAGGTTTCGTGATAATCGAGCGAGATGACATCGAGAATCAGCTTTTCCAGCGTCGGATGCTCGGCGCGCAACAAGGATTCGGTGCACCCGGTGCATTCCTGAAAATGCAGCCAGATCACGCTCGGCCGCCGCTTGGTCGCCACTGCTTCGGCAACGGCTGCGTCAGCGCCCGGCGGCAGCCCCAGCGTCGTTGCCAAGGCGGCGCAGAATTGCAGGAATTCCCGCCGCGTCAGCGACAGCCGCCCGGCGGCGGCCGCAATGCGCTCGTCGCGCTCCAGCGCGATCAATTGAGTGTTAGCCATGATCCTCCTCTGCGGATAAATGTCGGCGAGCGACCGTTCCGGTTTTCTCTGTCGGGGGATTCAGCGTTATGTGGCGTCTAATAGCAAATACGGCGCGGATGAGTCAACTGTTTTGATTCAACATCATGCAACCCATTCACCATCGAGCCAGTGGAAGCCCTGTTTTTGCCCTGTTTTTGCCCTGTTTCCGGCGCATCCACGGCGCCATAATTCCATTTCTCGTTCGTGACGACAAGAAACTGCCCCCGGAATCGTCATTCTGCGCGAAGCGTAGCGCAGTCGCAGAATCGACCAGACGCATGGATTCCGCGACGGAGCGCGCAATGACGAGCTGGTGCCACCCGGCGTACAAATAATTACCGTTTGAAATAGAAATGGAATAAAACCGGCTTTCGCCTCACGCGCCGGTGTGCAGATGTCGCCGGCCAATCCAGGCTTGGCCCAGGGCCAGGCCGCCGTCGTTGGGCGGGGCCAGGCAGGCTTGCCGCAGGCGCAATCCGGCGGCGTCGAGAGGGTCGCGCAGCGCCCGCATCAGCACCGCGTTCAGCGCGCAGCCGCCGGCGACCGCCAGCGTTTCCAGCCGCTCGCGCCGGGCCGCAGCGATCAGCCACTCGGCCAGCCCGGCGGCGAGCGTGGCGTGGAACAGCGCCGCGCCGTAGCCCGGCGGGCCATCGAGCAGGGCTGGAATCAGCGGCGTCAGGTCGAGCGCGCCGTCGTCGCCCAGCCGCCAGCCGCCAGCCAGCGGCGCGACCGGGCCGTGGCCTGCGGCCAGGCCTTCCAGTTCCATCGCCGCTTGGCCCTCGTACTGTGCCACGGCGCGGCAGCCGAGCAGGCCGGCCGCGGCGTCGAACCAGCGGCCGAGACTGCTGGTCGGCGGGCAGTAGAGGCCACGGGCCAGCATGGTTTGCAGCGGGCCGGTTTCGCATTGCGGGTAGTGGCGGCGACGCCAGCCCTCGATACGATCATCCAGCCCGGCGACATGCAGGGCCGCCAGCCCCATGCGCCACGGCTCGCGCGCGGCGTGGTCGCCGCCGGGCAGCGGCAGGGGCCGCAGATGGCCGAGGCGGCGGCAATCCGCGCCATCGACGCGCAGCAATTCGCCGCCCCACAGGCCGCCATCCGGCCCGAGGCCGACGCCATCGATCGCCAGGCCGAGCAGCGGCGTTTCGATGCAGTGCTCGGCGGCGACGGCGGCGATGTGGGCGTGGTGATGGCCGACGGCCAGCGCCGGCGCGCCCAGTGCTTCGGCCAGACGCAGGGCCAGTTGGGTCGATGGATAATCCGGGTGCAGATCGTGCACCAGCAGTTGCGGCCGCGCTTGCAGAATGGTTGGCAGGTGCGCCGCCATTTCTTCGAGAAAACCGATGGCGGCGGCATTGTCGAGGCTGCCGATGTGCTGCGACAGCCAGGCGGCATTGCCCTGGGCAAGACACAGCGTATTTTTCAGAAAACCGCCGAGCGCCAGCACGCAGGGGCCGTCGCCCGCCAAGGGGATGGGCAGCGGCACGTAACCGCGAGCGCGGCGGATGAAACCCGGGCCGGCGTGCAGCACCGAATCGTCGCAACGCACCACGATGTCGCGGTCATGCAGCAAATAAGCATCGGCGATGCCGGCCAGGCGTTCCCGCGCTTCGTCATTGCCGATGACCAGCGGCTCGCCGTGCGGATTGGCGCTGGTCATCACCAGCAGCAGATCGGAGGTTTGCCCGAGCCAGGCGCTGCCGACCGGCCGGCCGGCGGCCTCGTGCCAGAGCAGGAGGTGCAGCGGCGTTGCCGGCAGCATGACGCCGAGCCAGGCCAGGCCGGGCGCAATATGGGACAATTCGCCGGGCAGTTCGGCCTCGCCCTTGGGACAAAGGACGATGGGCGCGGCCGGCAAGCGCAGCAGCGCTGCCGATTCTTCGTCGATCCGCGCGTAGGCGGCCAGCGAGGCCGGGTTCAGGCCCATCACCGCCAACGGCTTGGCCTCGCGCTGCTTGCGCAGGCGCAGTTCGGCCACGGTCGCCGCATTACGCGCATCACAGGCGAGATGAAAACCGCCCAGCCCCTTGATGGCGACGATGCGGCCGGCCCGCAGCAGGGCCAGCGTCGCGGCCAGCGGATCGCCGGGCAGAGGCCGGCCGGCGGCGTCGAAGAGGCGCAGTTGCGGCCCGCAATCCGGGCAGCAGGTGGTTTCGGCATGAAAGCGGCGATCGGCCGGATCGGCATACTCGGCGGCGCACGGCGGACACAGCGCAAAGGCGGCGAGACTGGTGCGCGCCCGGTCGTAAGGCAGGCCGCGGCTGACCGTGTAGCGCGGGCCGCAATGAGTGCAGGTGGTGAAGGCATAACGCCAGCGGCGGCCGGCCGGATCGCAGAGGTCGGCAATGCAGTCGGGGCAGATCGCCGCGTCCGGGCCGATGGCGCTGCTGACCGCGCCGGAGAGGCTCTCCAGGATGGCGAAACCGCCTGCCGGCAAGGCGGCGACCGCCTCTGCGTCGATCGCGTCGATACGCGCCAGCGGCGGCGCTTCGCGCGGCAGGCGGGCGAGAAATTCATCCACCCGCGGGCCGGCGACAACCAGGCTGACCCCGGCCCCGTCATTGCGCACCCAGCCATCGAGACCGAGTTCCCTGGCCAGCCGCCAGACATAAGGCCGAAAGCCGACCCCCTGAACGAGGCCGCGAATGCGTAAAGATCGAGCAAGCATGGAATTTTCCGAAGGGCGATGGCGACAGCTTACGCCGTCGGCTCCGGCGAATTACAATCGACTCCGAATATTCAACCTACATTCGCGCCCGCCCAAGCTTGCCGATGGATCAAGTTGCAAAACAACGAACCTTCAAGCCCCAGTGCTTGAGCATCGATCTGGAAGTCGGACGCAAAAGCGCCGTCATTCATCAATTGGCCGCCCTGCGCGGCGATACCGGCGAGCGCCTGACGTTTCCGCCAGGAAACCTGGCTCCGGCGCTTGCAGCGCTGGACAAACTGGCGGAACCGGCCGCCTTTTTGCTCGGGCACAATCTGATTGCTTTTGATTTGCCGCATTTGCGGGCGGTGCAGCCGAATCTGCGCTTGCTGTCCAAGCCGGTTGTCGACACCTTGCGCCTCAATCCGCTGGCCTTTCCGAAAAATCCTTATCACCATCTGGTCAAGCATTATCAGGATGGCGAATTGCTGGCCAATCGCCGCAATGATCCATTGCTGGATGCGGAATTGGCGTTGCAAGTGTTCTGCGATCAAGAGCAGAGCTTTCGCCGTTTGCGGGAAACTTCGCCCGATTTGCTGCTGGCCTGGCATTGGCTGACGACGCGCGATCAGAGCGTTTCCGGTTTGAACCGTTTTTTCATGACGGTGCGCGACGCGGCACAGCCCGACGAAACCAGCGCCAGGGCAGCTCTGCATCGTCTGCTTGCTGGTAGAGCCTGTGCGACGGCGGCCACGCAAATCATTGATGCGGCCGCGCAAACCGCCTGGCCGCTGGCTTACGCGCTGGCCTGGCTGTCGGTGGCCGGCGGCAATTCGGTCATGCCGCCCTGGGTGCGTCATCAGTTTCCCGAAGCCGGGCGGCTGATCCGCCTGTTGCGCGACATCCCCTGTGCCGCGCCCGATTGCGCCTGGTGCCGCCGCGAACACGATGCCGAGAAGCAACTCAAGCACTGGTTCGGCCCCGCTTACGACTTCCGTCCCGAGCCGCCGGATGCGGCGACGGGCCGACCGCTGCAACAGGTCATCGTCGAAACCGCGATGCGCGGCGAACACTGTCTTGGCATTCTGCCGACCGGCACCGGCAAATCGCTGTGCTACCAGATTCCGGCGCTCTCAAGTTTCGTGCGGACGGGTGCGCTGTCGATCGTCATTTCCCCGCTGGTCGCGCTGATGGAGGATCAGGTCAAAGGCTTGCGCGACCGCAACATCGATTGTTGCGCGGCGATCAACGGCCTCTTGTCGATGCCGGAACGCGCCGCCGTTCTCGAACGCATCCGCCTGGGCGATGTCGGCATCCTGCTCCTCGCGCCAGAGCAGTTGCGCAACCGCACCGTGCGCAAAACACTGGCCCAGCGCGAAATCGGCGCATGGATTTTCGACGAGGCGCACTGCCTGTCGAAATGGGGGCAGGATTTCCGGCCCGATTATCGTTATGTCGCCCGCTTCATCGGCGAATCGGCCGCCGCCAGCCCAAACCATGAACTACCGCTGATCCAGTGTCTGACGGCAACGGCCAAGCCGGAAGTGGTGGCCGACATCATCAGGCACTTTCGGGAGAAGCTGGGCATCGAGATGCATCTGCTCGACGGCGGTTCCGAGCGCAAGAATCTGATTTTCGACGTGATCGAGACCACGGCAGCGGAAAAATTCGCGCAGGTCGCCCGCCTGATCGCCCAGGAATTGCCGCCCGGTGTTTCTGGCGGGGCCATTGCCTATTGCGCCACCCGCAAGCAGACGGAAGAACTCGCCCGTTTCTTGACCGACAAAGGGCTGGCTGCCGCGCCCTACCACGCCAGATTGCCGCCCGAAACCAAGAAGGAGACGCAAAAATCCTTCATCGCGGGGCATTTGCGCGTCATCGCCGCCACCAACGCTTTCGGCATGGGCATCGACAAGCCGGACGTTCGCCTGGTCGTCCATGCCGACATCCCCGGCTCGCTGGAAAACTACCTGCAAGAAGCTGGCCGGGCCGGGCGCGACCGGGCGGTGGCGCGTTGCGTCCTGCTCTATGCCGCCGATGACGTTGACCGCCAGCACAGTATGTCGGCTTCATCGCGGCTCTCAAGGCGCGACATCCAGAGCGTGTTGCGCGCCTTGCGCCAGCTTCAGGGCAAGAAAAGGCGCAATGAGGCGGTGATCGTCACCTCCGGCGAAATCCTCGCCGAGGATGAAGAGGGCGGTTTCAAGCGCGACATCGCCACCGACGACACCCGCGTGCGCACCGCCATCGCCTGGCTGGAAGAAGCCAGTCTGGTGCGGCGCGAGGAGAATAGCGTGCAGCTTTTTCCGTCGGCCCTGCTCACCCGGGATCTGGCCGAGGCCGAGCAAAAACTCGCGCCGCGCATCCCGGATGCCAGCGAGCGCAAAAAATATCTGAATCTGCTGCAAATCCTGATGGGCGCCCCGAAGGACGAAGGCATCAGCACCGACGAATTGATGGCCAGCGCCGGTTTTGCCGCCGCCGCCTTGCGCGAGGCTCTCCATCTCTTCGACCAGTTGGGCATTTCCAGCAACGACGCCGGCATGACCGCCTTCGTCCATGTCGGTGTCGACCGTTCATCGAAAAAACGCTTCGCCGAAGCCGTCGAACTGGAACAGGCGCTGATTGCTCAACTCCGCGAAAGCGCACCCGACGTCATCGTTGGCGAGGGTTACCCGCTCAACCTGCGCCTGCTCGCCCAGCAACTCAAGGACCAAGGCCACCGGGAAGCCTTGCCGCAACGTCTGCGCCAGATCATCCGGGGATTGGAAGGCGATGGCCGGGACGACCAAGGCGGACACGGCAGCCTAACGGTCAAGCGGGCAACCGACCTGGAAACCGTGCACGTCATCCTCAATCGTAATAATTGGAACGCCCTGGAGAAAACAGCCGAACTGCGCCGCACCGCTGCCGCGCGGCTACTCGACCATTGGCTGGCGTGCCTGCCGAACGGCGCGCGTGGCGTCGACCAGTTGGCCGAAACGACCTTGGGCAAGCTCACCGCCAGCATCACTGGCGACAGCCTGTTGGCCGCCGAAATCAAGGATGCACGCCGGCTGGTCGAATGCGCGTTACTGTGGCTGCACGAGCAGGAAATTCTGCGCCTCAACAAGGGCTTGGCGGTTTTTCGCGGGGCCATGACCTTGCATCTGGAAAGCAACTGGAAGCTGCAATTCGAGAACAGCAATTACCTGCCGCTGCAACTGCATTACAGCGAACTGACCCGGCAGATTCACATCATGGCGGAGTATGCCGAGCGCGGCCTCCAACGCATCGCCGACGCGATGCAACTGGCGGTTGATTATTTCCGGCTGCCGCGCGACGAATTCTGCAAACGCTGGCTGCCCGGCCGCGAGGACGAATTGACTCGGCAAACGACGCCGCAATCCTGGGACGCCATTGTCGAAACCCTGGCCAAACCCACCCAGCGCGCCATCGTCACCGACGAACGGGAGAATGCCAACGTACTGGTTCTCGCCGGCCCCGGCTCGGGCAAAACGCGCGTTCTGGTGCACCGGATTGCCTATCTGGTGCGTATGCGTCGCGAAAATCCGCGCATTATTCTGGCCCTGGCCTACAACCGGCACGCCACGCTGGAAATCCGCCGCCGGTTGGGGGAACTGATTGGCGACGACGCCCGGGGCGTCATGATCCTGACTTGTCATGCACTCGCCATGCGCCTGGTCGGCGCCAGTTTTGCCGAGCGCAAAGGCAAGGATGACGAAGATTTCGCCGCTGTGCTCGAAGAAGCCACCGCTCTCCTCGAAGGGCGCGGCCTGCCGCCCGAAGAAGCCGACCGGCAACGCGATCGCCTGCTCGCCGGTTTTCGCTGGATTCTGGTCGATGAATACCAGGGCATCGGCCCCGGCCAATACGCCCTGATCTCGGCGCTGGCCGGACGCAAGCGCGACGACGAAGACGGCCGGCTCAATCTTTTCGCCGTCGGCGACGACGACCAGAACATCTACGCCTTTGCCGGCGCGTCGGTCGAATTCATCCGCCGCTTTGCCGATGACTACCAGGCCAAAACGCAATATCTGGTGGAAAACTACCGTTCCAGCGCCCATATCATCGCCGTCGCCAATGCTCTGATCGCCGGCGCGGCCATGCGCATGAAGCGGCAGCATGCGATTCGCATCAATACGGCCCGGGCCAACGCGCCTGCCGGCGGCGACTGGCAAGCCCGCGACAGCGTCGGCCAGGGCCGGGTGCAAATCCTGCCGGCCGGCCAGACGGCCGCCCAGCAGGCGATGGCGGTGTTGACCGAACTGCAACGCTTGCAGCCCTTGGGCCTGGATCTGACCAAAACGGCGGTCATCGCCCGCCAGTGGAAATTTCTCGTTCCGCTGCGCACTGCCTGCGAAAGCCTCGGTCTGCCGGTCAGCATGGCCGACGAAGCCGCGCCGCCCTTGTGGCGTCTGCGCGAAACCCAAGCGTTGCTCGCCTTTGCCGAAGTGCAGGGGCCGCTGGTCAATGCCGAAGCGCTGCAATCCTGCCTTGCCCAACAGGGCGCGGCAGACTGGTCGGCCAGCCTGCAAGAAGCGCTGGCTGCCTTCGCCGAGGAAACACAAGGAGCCGAGGTTTCCCTGCATGGCTTCCGCGACTGGCTGGCCGAATGGGGGCGCGCCAGCCGCGGGCGGCAAAGCGGCTTGCTGCTGCTGAGCGCCCATCGCGCCAAAGGATTGGAGTTCGATCATGTCTTCGTGCTCGATGGCGAGTGGCAAGGGCAGAGAGGCGAGGATGCCGATGCAGCGCGCCGGCTGTATTACGTCGCCATGACGCGCGCCCGGCAAACGCTGACGCTGGCTTGCATGGCTGGCGGCCATCCGCTGCTCGACGCCTTGCCCGACAGCCCGGCGCTATTGCGCCGACCGCCGACGCAATGGCTGGAACCGCTTGCCGGCCTGGACCACCTTTACGTCATTCCGCCCCTGCGCGACATTCATTTGGGTTTCGCCGGAGGGAAACCGGCCGACGATGACATCCACCGTCATCTGGCCGCCCTCGGCGTGGGCGACGCCTTGCGCCTCGACCAGAATCGCTTGCTCACCGAGCAAGGCCGCTGCATTGGCCGTTTGGCAAAAGACTTCGCGCCGCCCGCCGGACACCGCTGCATTGCCGCCAGGGTGCACGCCGTCATCGTCTGGCGGCGTCGCGACGACAGCAATGCCGAGCGTCAGGTAGGCTATCGGTGCGAGCAATGGGAAGTCGTCATACCAGAACTGGTTTTTGCACCGGAAGCCGCAGTCAACGACCGCTTCCCGGTTTAATTCCATTGCCAAATCGACCGATGACTTTGTCGGCTTCGCTTGCCGGTCAACCGTACTGTCTGCGCTTCGCCTTCACGTCCTCGGCTGATTTAAAAATGGAATAAGATAGCGCCTCGGCTTCATCGTGTGACGACCTTTTTCCTTGTTGCGCCTCTTCCTCTTGCTCTCCCTGTTTCTCCCGCGCTGGGCGGTCGCCGCCGAGGCCGTCGCGCCCGGTATTTCCGCCGGAACCTATGTGCAGGCGGGTTTGGCGTTGGCCTTGATCGTTTCCCTGCTGGCCGGGGCCGCCTGGCTGGCGCGCAAGGTCAGCGGCGGCAAGGGGTTCGGCCTGGGCGGCATGCGCGTCA